>CADDYR010000056.1 GCA_902810765.1 Chloroflexota bacterium | reverse complement strand
GTGCAGAGCACCTCGACGTCGAACCGCCTGTAGAGAGCGCGGGGAGTGTACTCGGGGCTCGCTAGCTTCTCCTCGAGCTCGTCGTAGATACCCTGAGCGGTCTCGCCGTCGAGCTTCTTCTCGATCCCGAAGACGTTGATCAGCTCGTCGGTGAGCCACTGTCCGGTGGGCGTGCCTCGAAAGAGGTGGAAGTGCTCGGCGAACACCTGCCACACCCTGCGGTGGTCTGTCTCCGTGGGAGAGCCGTCGCGCGGCCTTATCCCGAGGTCCTCGAGCCGGACCCCCTGGCTGTACAGCATTCGGAACACGTAGTGGTCGGGGATGATGAACAGCTCGGCCGGGGAGCCGAAGCGCGCGTCGGGGTCGGCGAGCAGCGCCGGGTCGACGTGCCCGTGGGGGCTGACTATGGGCAGGTCGCGCACCGTCTCGTACAGGGAGCGCGCGACCTGGCGCTGCTCAGGGTCAGGGCCGAAGTAGCGGTCGGGGGATAGCGTCCAGGTCTCGGTCACCCGTCGGGCCCCTCACTCCCACTCGACCCGATGGGCGAGCAGCAGCTGCTTGAAGGCGGACGCCGCCTGTCGGAACAGCTCCGGTCCGCTGAATCCGGAGAACCGGCCGGCGGCCCGCAGGTGCGGCTCGAGCGAGAAGAAGCCGTCGAAGCCCGAGTTGCGCAGCGCTGCGATCGTCTCGTCGAGCTGTCCGTCGCCCTGCCCGGCGGGGACCACCTGCCCCGAGTCCATCAGCGCGTCCTTGACGTGCACGTACTCGACGTACGGCCTGAGCAGGTCGTACCCCTCGGTGTACGGGCGCACGCCGCACTGGACGAAGTTCGCCGGGTCCCACGCGGCGCGCAGGTTGGGCGAGTTCACCGAACTCAGGATGTCGTAGCAGCGGGAGGGCACGTCGCCGTAGATCTCCTTCTCGTTCTCGTGGAGCAGCGTGATCCCGGAGTCCACCGCAGCGCGCGCGAGCGCCGCCATGCGCTCGAGCACCTCGTCGCGGTATCCGGCAGGGTCCTCCCCCTCGGGAATGAAGAACGAGAATATGCGCACGTAGGGAGCGCCCATCATCCCCGCGACCTCGAGCGCCCGCCTGAACCGGTCCAGGTGCGGCCCGAACTCCTCCTTTACGGGGATCTTCCCTATGGGCGAGCCGACGGAGGACACGCCGATGCCGTGCTCCGAGAGCGCGCTTCGGACCTGCCCGAGCTCGTCGTCCGAGAGGTCGAGCACGTTCTTGCCCCACACGCTCCTGAGCTCGAGGTAGCGTATCCCCTCGGCGTCGAGGGTCTCGATCTGGGTCTCCAGGTCCGGGGAGATCTCGTCCGCGAACCCGCTGAGAGTCCACATGGCTTCCTCCGTCCGCGCTACTTTTGTCCCTGCCCGAGCCTGACGGGTCGCCCGGTGCGAGCCGACTCGTAGATCGCGAGGATGATCTCGACACCCTTGCGCCCCTCCTCGGCGTCCACCAAGGGCTCGCGATCCTCGCGCACGGCCTCGATGAAGTCCCTGATCTGGCTGCGGTGGGCCATCGAGAGCTGCGAGGGGTCCGCACCCGCGGTGGCGGCCGCCTGCTCCTCGAAGCTCCGCATGACCTCCTCCGCCTGGTTGCCGCCGCCCGCGGCCCCGTACGCCCGGCCCCCTCCCTCTTCGCTCGCCGCGTGGAAGTACGAGAGCCTGTCGCCGTCAATGATCGCCGAGCCCCGGTCGCCGTGTACGGTCAGCCGCGCGGTGAGCCCGGGGTACGCGGCGGTGGTGCCGACGATCGTGCCGAGCGCGCCGTTCGCGAAGCGGAGCGCGGCGACGGCCGTGTCCTCGACCTCGATGCGCTCGTGGGCGAGCAGGCCCGTGTAGGCGGCGATCTCCTCCACCGGTCCCATCATCCACTGCAGCAGGTCTATCGTGTGGATAGACTGGTTCATCAGCGCTCCGCCGCCGTCTAGCTCCCACGTGCCCCGCCACTCGCCGGAGTCGTAGTACTCCTGCGAGCGCCACCACAGCACCTCCGCGGTACCGAGGGTGAGCCTGCCGAAGCGCCCGCTGCACGCGGCGTCGTGCACCACCTGACTTGCGGGGTCGAACCTGTGCTGGCTGATCACGGCGACCTTCCTGCGGGTACGGCGCTGTGCCTCGATCAGCTCGTCAATCGGCCCGAGCCGCACGTCCACGGGCTTCTCGACGACGACGTGCTTGCCGGCCTCGAGCGCGGCGATCGCTAGGCTCGCGTGCTCGCCGCTGGGCACGCACACGCTCACGGCGTCCACGTCCGCTCGAGCAAGCAGGTCCGAGGCGCTCTCGTGCCAGTCGCAGCCGTGCTCGCTCGCGAGCTTCCGCGCGCGCTCGGGCACCACGTCGGCGACCGCCACGAGCCGGGCGTCCTCGAGGCCCGAGATCGCCCTCGCGTGGTGGGGACCGATCACGCCGCAGCCCACGATTCCGAACCGCATCTCCTCCGCCAAGGTCTCCTCCTTGTCCCTTCCGTTCGCGCCCGGGTTCGAGCACCACCCGTGGGAGAGTCCGAGCCGGTACGGACGCGAGCGCGTCGAGGCGAGCGCCCCTCTCGCTCACGGCACTATATTTGACCTGCCCCGCTCTGTCAACAGCCGTCCCGTCGCGTGACTGTCCCATACGCAGTGGATGGGTTGCGGGAGTGCGCGATGAGGCCGCCCGATATCCCGATATAATGAGGGCGAGGATCTCCGCTGAGGGGGGCAGCGGGTGCGGCCCGGCTAAGCTACGAGGAGGTGCGAGGATGGCAGCCCGACGCGTGGCACGCGACGGAGGACTGACCATCCGCCCGGACCAGCCGCTCATCGGCATTCCGGATGACCTGATAGGAGAGGGTACGGTCCGGTACTTCACATCGGAAGAGGTGGCGGATGAGGTGCTCTCTGAGGAGAGTCTCGAGGAGGCGCTCTCCCTGGCGGGTGTCTGGAGCGACCTCGATCTGGAGGAGATGCTCTCGGAACTGAATCGGATACGGCACGAGAGCGGGCCAACTCCCCCGATCGAGTTCGAGGAATGAGGCTTTTCCTCATAGATACGAGCGTACTGGTCGCCTATCTCAATGGTTGCACGCATCGGCCCCTGGCTTCATCGTCGAGAGGCTGCTACCAGCCTCCGGGTTTATGGCGAGATCGTCGAGTATCTGAAGGGGCGACCGGACTTCGCCGGCAGGTATCGTCAGCTGCGTGGGCTCGTGCGGCAGATCTACCCGTACAGCCTCACCTATCCGATCCTGGAGAGCTACGCCGATATCAGGCGTGCGCTACGGGCACCCCACGGATCGGGGCTCATCGGCGACATCAACACACTGATCGCTGCCACCGCCCTAGAGCGCGACCTCACGGTCGTGACCACCGACACAGATTTCCAGCGCGTGCCCGGCCTGAAGGTGTTGCACGTCGAGCGTGACCGACTCTAGTAAGCGGCGTGAGTGCCGACAACTCCCGTGTTTCGTGATCCTCCCACACAACTCGGGCTAGTCGCTAATCACAAGCTGTGGTGGTATTCGGGTGGCCGGCCCAGAGATGTTCGCAGCAACCCATGGTCCGCGGGACAGCCGCCCCGTCGCGAGAGCGCCTCGGGCTCTATGCTACACCGGCTCTAAGGTTGTAAAATAGTTGCATTGCAGTGGAGGCAAAGTGGCCTACCGGACATCGGTGGCGGGAGTCCCCGGAGGCGGCCCCAGGCGACACAGCCTCGATCATCCCTGGAGTCCATTCGTGGAGACGTCTCTGGTCAGGCACCACAAATTGTGTTAGGATTGCGTTTATGTCACAGCAACAAGCACTCATCCTGGTAGTGGACGACGACGTGCTGACGTGCAGGATGATCGAGTTCCTGCTCGATCATCAGAACTACAAGGTCATCACCGCGAACGACCCGCACGTCGCCCTGTCACAGATACGCTCGCAGTCGCCCGACCTGGTGCTGCTCGACGTGCAGCTTCCGAAGATAGACGGCTTCACGCTTATGCGGCACATCAAGAAGGAGAACCAGAACCTGCCGGTCATCATGCTCACCGCTCGCGCGGAGATGCAGGACCGGCTCGCCGGGTTCGAGGTCGGAGCCGACGACTACGTGGTCAAGCCGTTCGAGCCCGCCGAGCTGTTGGCGCGCATCAAGGCGGTGCTGAGCCGGTACCGCAGGCGCGCCGTGGCCTCCACCGACGCGACGATCAACGTCAACGGGGTCAAGCTCGACCTGACCAGTCTGTCGGTCACGCTGCCGGACGGCAGGCACATCGCGCTGACCCCAACCGAGACTCGCATCCTGCATCGCCTGATGGCGAGCCCGGATCGTGTCGTATCCCGCGACGACCTCGCGGCGTTCGCCGTCGGCTACCTGGCCGACGTTTCGAACAACCAGATAGACGTGTACATCGGCAGGATCAGGCGCAAGCTGGGGGATGACCCGAACGACCCGAAGTACCTGCTGACCGTCAGGAGTCGTGGCTACAAGTTCATCGCTTCGAAGGCGAGCTGAGGCGCGGCCCAGCCGCGCGAGCAAGGGAGTCCGGGATATGAGCAGCGCCGTGGTATCCGCGGACGTGGAGCCCAGTGAGACCGAGTTCGAGCGGGAGATGCGCACCGCTCTGGAGGAGATCGCGGTCGAGGCCGCGAAGATCATCGGTTTCCAGGACTGCGCGATCGCCCTGTACCACCCCACGGCGAACGAGCTGCGCACCCTCGCCTCCTCCAACCCCACGCTCGACGCCCCCAGCCGCAGGTTCGCCCCCGGAGAGGGCGTTGCAGGACACGTCGCGCTGGCCATGCGCCCCATCCTGATACGCGACGTGTCGCAGGACCCGCGCTTCCTGGACCTCCGCCAGCGCCCTATAGCCTCCGCTCTGTGCGTGCCGATCGTCCACGAGGACAGCAGGCTCATGGGCACGATCACCGCCGTCAGCTCGAAGGTCGGGGCGTTCGACGAACACGACCTCAGGATGCTGGAGGTGCTGGCCGAGATGGCCTCGCTCTCGATCTGCTACATCTTCCGCGCGCACCAGCTGCGCGTGCTGAACCGCATCGGCCAGCGGCTGCTGAGGGTCAGCACGCTGGACGACGTGATGGCGCTGCTCGTGGAGGAGCTGGGCAGCCTGATCCCGCTGGACCTGCTGCGCCTCGAGATCAAGTCGCCCGCCGGGAGCGTGGCGCGCCCGCCGCTGTACTGGTTCGCGCCCGACATCCGGCCCGTAAGACCACACATGGACTTCGACCAGGGGCTGATCCAGCGGGCGAGGATACTGCCCGCCGAGGAGGTGGCGCGAGGGCTGCGCGTCGCTCCGGACGACCTGTCCTGCAAGTCGTTCGTGGTCGTGCCGCTGCGCGTGGACACCGAGGTGCACGGCACGCTCGTCGCCGGCACACGCCACACGGCGGCCTACGCGCACGAGGACCTCGGCGCGGTCGAGACCGCCGCCATACAGGCCGCGCTCTGGGTGCGCAACCACCTGCTGTACGAGCAGCTCCGCCTGCAGAACGAGCGCGTAGAGGCTTTCTTCGCTTACAGCTCCGACGCCGTGCTGATGCTCGCGAAGGACAGGATCGTCAACCTGAACGAGGCCGCGTGCAGACTGCTGGGCATCGAGGCCGAGGACTGCGTCGGCAGACGACGCGAGGAGGTGCTCGAGCTCGCCCCTGTGACCACGCGCGAGCCCGGGGCCTCGCCGCTGTATGTGCTGAGCACTCCGCGCGGCGAGCGCGAGGTCGAGATGAACGAGTCCGGCATAGTCGTCGAGGGCGTCGAGCACCGGATCGTAACGCTGCGCGACGTCACCGAGCAGAGGGACCTCGACCGCGCGAAGGCGAACTTCATCTCGATGGTGTCCCACGAGCTCCGCACGCCGCTCAACTCGGTGCTCGGCTTCAGCGACATCCTGATCACCGGAGCGCCCGGACCGCTCACGGAGCGCCAGCACGAGTTCCTGGAGCACATAAGGTCGAGCTCGCGCCACCTCGTCCAGCTCGTGAACGACATCCTCGACCTCTCGCGGCTCGATGCGGGCGCGTTCAGCCTGAGCAGGGGGCCCTTCCTGCCCGGTATGCTCGCGCAGCAGGTCGCGGCCGAGATGTCGGGACTGGCCAGGGAAGCGGGCGTGGACCTCGACCTGAAGGTGGCCGAGGCCCTGCCCAAGGCCGACGGAGACGGCGGGAGGATCAAGCAGGTGCTGATCAACCTCGTCGGGAACGCGCTGAAGTTCACGCCGGAGGGCGGCTCGGTCACGGTCGAGGTCGAGGCGGGCGAGGACGAGGTTACGTTCAGCGTGCGCGACACCGGACCGGGGATCCCCGAGGCGGAGCAGGGGAAGGTCTTCGAGCGTTTCTATCAGTCCGTTCAGTCGCCGAGGCTGGCGACGAAGGGGTCGGGGCTGGGGCTGACGATCGCCAAGCTGCTGGTCGAGAGACACGGCGGACGCATATGGATCGAGAGCGAGCCGGGGAGGGGCTCGACATTCCGATTCACCGTGCCCGCCATCCCCGAGGTCCGGCGGGATCAGGTCGGAGCGTCGGCCCAGGACTGACACCCGGAGGGGCCGTTCGCGGGCTTCAGCCCCCTCCTCACGCGCGCGACGAGCTCCTCGATGGCGAACGGCTTCGTGACGTAGTCGTCCGCGCCGTGCTCGAACCCGGCCTCGAGGTCCTCGAGGCCCGTGCGCCCCGTGAGTATCACGACGAAGGTGTCCCGCAGCTGCTCGCTCGATCGGATGTAGCGCAGCACGTCGTACCCGCTCAGCCCCGGCATGGTTATGTCCAGCAACACGACGTCGGGCCGAAGCTCGTCGAGCGCCTGTCTCGCCTCCGCCGGCCCGACGGCCTTCGCCTCGATACGAGCGGACGCGAGCACGTCCAGGATCAGCAGCCGGACCTCCGGGTCGTCGTCGACAATAAGTACCAATTCGTGCTCCGCCGTTGGCTGCCCCGGCCCGCCACACTGGCGGGGCCGGGGCAGCCACCAACAATAATCAGGAACGATCTTTCGAGCCAATGAGCCACTTCGGAGCTCGTCCACCAACGTCTCGCCGCGGCAAAGACCCCGGCCGTCATCCCGGACGATGGGCTCGCGACGGCCTCGCCTCCTCCGTGGTCGTGCGCTGATGGGGGGCGTCGTCTACACGAGCCCCCGCTCGATTCCCACTCATCACACTATATCGCGCGTTCCTGAAAGTTGGGTGACAGCGGGGTGTCCTGCCAGTGTGGATTCCGTCAGGTTGCGTTCTGTCTAGCCGGAGGCCGCGGTCGCGCGCTCGACCTCCCTCTCGGTCGGGTAGCCCGCGGCGTTCCAGGCGCCCATCCCCCCGACGACGTTGTACACCCTCTCGAAGCCGTGCCGCTCGAGCAGGCTCGTCCCGGCGCTCGAGCGATAGCCGCTGCCGCACACCACCGCGGTCTCGCGGGTCCGGTCCAGCTCGCCGATCCGCCCGGGCAGGTCGCCCAGCATGATGTGCTTCGCGCCCGGGATGTGCCCCTCGTTCCACTCGGAGTCCGAGCGGACGTCGAGCACCTGCAGCTCGCGCTCCTGAAGCCGCTCCCTGAGGTCCCGCACGGTCCACTGCTCCACGCGCTCGATGGGCAGCGCCGCCTCGGTCCAGGCGGCCATACCTCCCTGGAGGTAGCCCAGGACCCTCGTGAAGCCGATGCGCGCGAGCTGCGTGACCGCCTCCCCCCACTGATCGTCGTGCTCGAGCACGAGCAGGATCGGGACGTCCTCCGGCAGCAGCCAGCCGGCCCACGTCGCGAACGAGCCCCTGAGCCCCACGTTCAGCGCACCCGGCACGTGGCCGCCCCCGAAGGCGACGTTCGAGCGCACATCGAGCACTACCGCCCCGTGGCCTGCCAGGTGCCGGACCTCGTCCGGCGGGAGCGGCAGAGGCTCCGGAGCCTCCCACCGCTCCGGACCGCGCTGGTTTGTGGGCCGCATCCTTCGGTAGTAGCTCGGGATGCCGGGGTTGCCGTCCAGCACGAACCTCACGAACTCCTCTCTGGACCTCCGCTGCAGCGCGGGGTTGAACCTGCGCTCGTAGCCTATCGTAGTCGTCAGCTTGCCTCCGATGCCCTTGCCGCACAGACTGCCCGCGCCGTGGGTGGGCAGCACCTCCACGTAGTCCTCGAGCCTCAGGAGCTTGTCGTGCAGGCTGTCGTACAGCAGGGGCGCCAGCCTCTCGCCGAGCTCCCGCCCGAGCAGGTCGGGGCGCCCGACGCTGCCGACGAGCAGGTCGCCGCCGGTGAACACCAGTACCGGCGCGTCCGCCCTGGCGAGGTCCACGACGACGTACGACACGTGCTCGGGCGTGTGACCGGGCGTGAACAGCACTCGGATCGAGAGCTCTCCCAGCCGGAGCTCGTCGCCCTCCCGGACTCCCTTGTGCTCGAACTCGAGGCCGGCCTCCGCGGACGCCACGTGGGTCGCGCCCACCGCCTCCGCGAGCGCCTTTGCGCCCGACACGTAGTCGTTGTGGTTGTGCGTCTCGAGCACGTGCGTTATCCGCAGGCCCTGCTCGCGCGCCTCGTCCACGTACGCCTGGTAGTCCCGCCGTGGGTCCACCACCGCCGCCTCGCGCGTACGGTCCGAGCCGATGAGGTAAGAGGAGTGCCCCAGCCCCGAGACGAAGAACTGCTTGAGATACATCTCCACCGCTCCTTCGGCGCCAGCGGCGCCCACGTGCTAACGCTACGCAAACAGTATACACTCGCACGTGCAAAGCGCATGCAACAAGTGGGGGGAGCTGCGCGCGGGCGCGAGAGGAGACGAGGCAGGGCCTCCGGAGGCTCTTCGCTCGAAACGCCAAGCCGCGGCCCAACCCCTCGCTCGCCCCCTCGAAGACGTGACGACACCCGGCGTTTACGCAAACGTGCAATATCTGCCTGCGCATTGACACGACAACGATATCAGTGTACGATGTGGCGCGTTCCCGGCGGGAGAGCGCGCTCCGCGACTCGCGCCCTCTCGCCGCCGTTCTCGAGCAGTCAAGGAGAGGCCAGCAGCGATGCTGGGGGGAAAGGCGGAACAGCCCTTACACGGACTCGTTCATCGTGATCTGGACCCTCGACGGCACGCTCCGGGGCGTCGGGAGGTAGCCCTCGACATCGAAGAGCAGAGCGCGGGGTCAACGGAGCCGAACCCAAGGAGAACCTGACGATGGAAGGCAGATCGGAACACGGGCGCGGGCTGACCAGGAGGGGCTTTCTGAAGCTGAGTGGAGGCACGATCGCGGGCGCCTGCGCTGCGAGCCTGGCGGCCGGATGGAGCAGGACCGCCCTCGCGGCCCCGACCACTTACCACGAGGTGAGGGTGGACGCCAGCTCCGCGACCGGCACGTTCAACCGGGCGCTGTTCAGCGCGACCGGCTACGCGCAGCTGATGGTATCAGCCGGATCGCTCGCCCAGGACACGTACGCCCTGCTCAACCCCGCCGGCACCCAGCAGCGGATCGAGACGATGATGGACCTGGCCTCGCCACAGAGAGGCGCCTTCCGTCCCGACA
The DNA here is from genome assembly GCA_902810765.1 of Chloroflexota bacterium. GTDB lineage: Bacteria > Chloroflexota > Chloroflexia > Thermobaculales > Thermobaculaceae > CADDYR01. Next base: position 8,281 of record CADDYR010000056.1, on the reverse strand, counting down.
GGATGTTCCGGTTCGTGGACAACACGGACGACGCCTACTACAAGAAAGTGACGGGCCTGGGCATGGAGCCCGTCCTGCTGTGCGCGTACAACGCTCCCTGGCTGACGACCTCGGGGCGGCTGAACGAGCCGCCGACCGATCCTCAGGAGTGGGCCGACATAGTGGCCGACGTCGTCGAGCACTTCAACGGGGACGGGGGCGATCCGGACTACAATCCGAGGGTGAGGTACGTCGAGGTCTGGAACGAGCCGAACCTGCAGCAGTTCTGGACCGGCACCGCCGATCAGTACTTCGATCTGTTCAAGGTCACGGCGGACACGATCCACTCGCGCTTCCCCGGTGTCATGGTGGGCGGCCCGGTGTACTCTCCAGGCGTGCCGGACTACTACGACTACGGCAGGAGCTTCATCGTCGCCGTCGGAGACGACGCGGACTTCTTCGACTACCACTCCTACGGCGACTCCGTCTCGAAGATCCGCTCGGACATCGAGCTGTGGCGCGACTACATCACCGGCCATACCAGCCACAAGTCTCCGAAGCTCATGGTCACCGAGTCGGAGCAGTTCATCACCGACGACGCCGCGAAGATCCAGTACATGCTCGACCGCCAGTTCGCGCTGCTCGACTACGCGGAGACGATGCTCGGCTGGCACCAGTTCTGCCTCTACGAGTACAAGGAGGGCTGGTACACCTTCGGGCTGATCCACGGGGACGGCTCGGTCTTCGCCCGAAACTACTGGCCGTACTGGATCTTCAGGGACGCCGCCGGACACACTCTGAGCACGACCTCCAGCGCCTCCGGCTCCGGGCGCTACGTCGCCACCCGCTCGGAGGACGGTAAGAAGCTCAACCTGGTGTACTGGAGGCCGGAGGGCTCCTCCGACGAGCAGGTCACGCGCTTCACGTTCGACATGCCGCGCGACGGCACCGATCGGGTCTTCTCCCTGTCCAGGGTCAGCGGAAGCGCGGGCGAGGTGGTCGCGGCGGCGAAGGTCAGCGGTCAGGCGGCCCAGTTCGTCTACACCTCAAAGATCTCACCCGGCACCGCCGTGTCGCTGACGCTGGACGGCGCCGAAGCCGCCACCAAGCCGTGGGTCGGTCTGAGCAGCACGGCGAGCGAGATCCCTCTCCACGGCACCTTCGAGGCTACCGCGAGCCTGGTCAACACCACTCCTACGACCATCGGCGGAGACCTTAGGCTCGCAGGACTGCCCTCCGACTGGTCCGCGACGCTCGTGTCCGGCAGCGAGGGCTTCGCGGGACTGGACACGGGCGACGCGGCGACAGCGACCTGGCGCGTCAGGGCAGACTCGGTTACCAGCGGCGCGCTGGCGTTCTACGCACAGGCCAGCGTCACGGGCGCGGACTCCGCCCACTCGATACCCGTCAGGGTCACCGTGCTGCGCCCGGTGAGCATCCTGTCTATCCCCGACTACACCTACTTCGCGCCGGGCGAGACGCGCGGGTTCACCCTCGAGATCACGAACGTGCTGTCTTCGGCGATCAATGGCACGGTATCGCTCGTCGGGCCGTCGGGCTGGGAGACGAGCCCGGCCCAGAACCTCGCCCTGGCTGCGAAGGCGACCAGCACGTACGACTTCACGATGAGCGCGCCGTCCACCGCGAGCACGGGTGCCGCGACCGCCCACGCACAGGTCACGATCAACGGCGACGTGTACACGGAGCCGATCAGCCTGATCGTCAAGCAGTACGATCCCGACAGGCCGAGCACCATCGCCGACCTGTCGTCGCTCTACGACGCCGACGGCTTCTCGTACGACTCGAACCGCTCGGACGGCAACCTCGACTACGGGGGCTACACCCTGCCCGCGGACACCTTTCCCGGCAACCAGTGGGTGCGATACATGGGGGTGCTGTTCCAGACGCCGGACGTGTCGGACGGCTCGAAGAACGAGATGGTGTTCGACGGCCAGCACGTGAGCTTGCCGGAGGGCGACTACGCGGCGCTCGCCCTGCTCGTCAACGCGACCAACGGCGACAAGACGTCCACCGTGACCCTCGATTACGCCGACGGCACGTCCGAGCAGGCTGCCCTCACGGTCAGCGACTGGTGCGCCGGGGCGCACCACGGCGAGGAGGCGGTAATCTGGTTCGACCACAGGCACAGCGCCTCCGGCGACGCCCCGCCCCCGTGCGGCATCTACTGTGTGGAGCTGCCCGTGGACCCGGGCCGGGCTCTCCGCTCGGTAAGCTTCGGAGCCGAGCGCGACCTGCACCTGTTCGCCCTCTCGGCCGTGAAGGGCTGAGGACGCTCGCCTGAAAGAAGAGGGAGGTTACGGAATGTCCAGGGCCAGGCTGCTTACGTGGGCGCTGATCGCGATCCTCCTGGGGACCGCCGTGCGCTCGCCGGGACCCGCCTCAGCCGCCGGGGAGAACCTGCTGAACAATCCCGGCTTCGAGCAGGGGCTGTGGGACATCAACCATCCGGAGGCCGGTCTGTCGGACACGAATGTCGTCCACGGCGGGGAGAGATCGGCCCGGCTCCAGTCAGTGCCCGGCGACAGCGTGTTCCTCATGAGCAACCTGGCGCCGGTGGACCGCTCCTCCCCCTATGAGCTCGAGGTCTGGATACGCACCCAGGACGTGACACCCGACGCGGTGAGCGTCAAGGTGCTCGAGGTGGACTCCGAGAACCGGGCGATAGGCTGGCATGGCCCTGCACAGGACAACCGCCTGATCAAGACGGGAGGCACCCACGACTGGCAGCAGTACGGCCTGAGGCTCGAGGGCTTCAGCCTGCGGACCGCGTACCTGAAGGTCTACCTCTGGGTTGATGCGGGTGCCTCTGGGTTTGTGTGGTTCGACGACACCGACCTCAGCCGGATCAGCTCCCCTGGCGACAACTACCGGCTCAGCGTCAGCTCGCCGAAGGTGGGCAACGTGTTCGCCGCGGGCGAGACGGTCAGCGGCACGGCCCGTGTGGACTCGACCGCGCCCGAGGACGAGGACCTCACGCTCGAGCTGAGGGTCGTGGACAAGGCGGGCAACGCGGTGCTGGACGACCGCCGGACGGTGCACGTCCCGGCGGGAGGGGAGGCCCTGTCGCCGTTCTCGTTCGACCCCGGAAGGAAGGGCGTGTACTACGGCACGTTCAAGCTGCTGGACGCCAGCGACCGGCTGCTGAGGGAGGTGGACACGCGCTTCGGCGTGATAGAGCCGCTGGACGCGAAGGACACGAGCATCTACTCCCCCTTCGGTGCGCAGACGCACTTCGGGCAGTACAAAGCCGACCCCGACAGGAATCTGCCGTTGATGAGCGAGGGCGGGATGAAGTGGACGCGCGACGAGATGTACTGGTCGGAGATCGAGCGCCAGCCGGGCCGGTTCGACTTCCCGAAGCAGTACGACGCCTACGCGGACGCGAACGCGCGATACGGCCTCAGCCCCGTCATCATCCTCGACTACGGCAACGCGCTGTACGACCGCAACGCGAACGGCGACGCCCGCTCACCACACACGGCGGAGGGGCTCAGGGCGTTCGCGCGCTACGTGACGGCGATGGTGAAGCGCTACGGCGACCGCGTGAAGTACTGGGAGGTGTGGAACGAGCCCAACGGTTCCCAGTTCTGGGGCGCGGAGCCGGACGCGCGCGAGTACGCCGCCGTGCTGAAGACGGCCTACACCTCGATCAAGAGGGCCGACCCCGAGGCGAAGGTCATCGGCGGCGCCATCGCCGGCACGGACCTGAACTACCTGCGCGCCCTGTTCGATGCGGGCGGGCTCGAGTACATGGACGCGCTCTCCATTCACCCGTACCGCGTCGGAGGCCCCGAGGAGACCCAGCTCCTGCGCGAGCTGAGATTCCACCAGGAGCTGATGAAGGAGTACGGGTACGAGAAGCCGATCTGGCTGACCGAGATAGGATGGAGCACCGACACCGGCCCGTACGGCGTGACCGAGCAGGAACAGGCACAGTACCTGACCCGGATGTACATACAGGCGCTCTCGACCGGATACGTGCGCGAGGTGAACTGGTACGACTTCCAGGACGACGGTCCCGATTCGACGAACCACGAGCACAGGTTCGGCATCGTCACACTTGATCTCTCCCCCAAGCCCGCCTACACCGCCTACGCCGCGATGGTGGATAACCTGCAGACGACCCACTACGTCGGCCAGCTGGACGTGGGGGACGGGGTGTACGTGTACGTGTTCGCCAGGAACGGCGAGCCGACGATCGCCGTGTGGTCGCTCTCGAGCAGGCAGGTGAGCATGGACGTGGGCTCCGTGTCAGTGCGGGTAGCCGACGTGGACGGAAACGCGCGCAACGTCGCGACGAACGCCGGAACGCTTACCCTCACGGTCGGCCCCGATCCCCAGTACATCCAGGGTGCGGGGGCGTCCTTGATGGCAGAGGCAGCTCGCGGCTCGTTCGCGAGCTCTCTACGGTCGGCCCGGGAGGCCCTGCAGAAGGCGGACATCGCGGAGCCGGACGGCGTGGAGGCCCACCTGAGGAGGGCCGAGCGCGAGCTCGCCAGTGCGTCCGAGGGGACGACCGAGGATCGCATCAAGCGCCTCCGCCACGCCGTCGAGGCGCTGCAGCAGGCCCAGAACGACTGGATATCCCAGGCAGCCGCCTCCGACGAGGCGAGCTGGAAGCTGGCGCTGTTCGAGGCACACGTCCTCCAGAGGGGCGCGGGCTCCGTGGCGGACGTGGCCGAGACCCTGATCGGCCGCGCCGAGGTGGACAACGCCAGGGAGAGCGCGCAGAAGGAGGTGCGAAAGCTCGAGCGCGTGACCGACGGATTGGGCGCCGACGAGCGCAGGCCGCACGCGGAGGCGTTCGAGAGCCAGGCCGAGGAGTACATGGGGCGCGCCGAGGAGCGCCTGAACGCGGGCGATACGCGCAGCGCCTACGGCTACTACGTGCTCGCGGAGACCGCTGCGAGGGCGGGGTTGACGACCGCGGAGTACGAGGCCCCGGCGTACACGGGCGTGTACCTCAGCGTGCCGGACTACTCTGTAGAGGGGGTCGCGAGCGAGCTCCAGCCGCTGCCGGTCGCAGTCCACAACACGCTCGACCAGGCCGTGACCTTCGAGCTATCGTCGAAGCTTCCGGACGGCTGGAGGATGGAGGGCGACACCAGCGCGGCGCTCTCCCCCGACGAGTGGCGGACGTTCGAGGTGCGGCTGCTGCCGCCGGACGGGGTCGCGCCGGGCACCTACACCCTGACGCTCGGCGGAGTCTACGACGGCGGCCGGCAGGTGGGGCCGATAACGGTGGACGTCCGGATATATCCGGCGCTCGCGCTGTCCATCGCTCCCCTGAGCGAGGTGCCGCGTGCGGGCACGTCGCTGCACGTCCGGATAAGGAACGCGAGCACGTCACCCCAGGCGGGCGAGGTGTCCCTCCAGCTGCCGGAGGGCTGGACGGTGCAGGAAGGCTCCCAGCCCTACGGCGAGCTGGCTCCCGGGGAGGAGACGTCGGTCGCGTTCACGCTGACCGGGGCGAAGCCCGCCGACTACAACGAGTACGACGTGGGCGTGGTAGCCACCTACCGCGGCGGGACGGTGAGGGCGGCTCAGGCGCTCGACTTCCTGGCGAGCAGGGAGGGCACGATCTCGGTCGACGGCGACTTGTCGGACTGGAAGGGCGCGCTGCCGCTGCACCTGAACAGGGCGAGCCAGGTCGCGGAGAAGCGGAGCTGGTCCCCCGACGACCTCTCGGCGGTCGCCTACACAAGCTGGGACTCGGAGTACTTCTACGTCGCCGTGAGGGTGACCGACGACACCTTCCGCCAGGCGTACACGGACGGCGACGTGTGGCGCGGGGACGGTGTGCAGCTCGCGTTCGACGCGCTGAACGACAAGTCTGGCTCGTACGACGCGGACGACTCGGAGTGGGGCCTCACGCTCACCTCTCGGGGGCCGCAGGTGTGGAGGTGGAAGGGGAGCAACAACCTGCCCTCCAACACGCTTGTGAGCGACGCGAAGCTGTCGGTCGTGCGCGACGGCACGGTGACGACGTACGAGGCGGCGATCCCGCTGAGCGAGCTCGAGCCGCTGGACGCCACTGTGGGCAACGAGTACGGCTTAGATGTGCTCGTCAACGACGACGACGGCTCCGGGCGGTCCGGCTGGATACAGTGGACGCCTGGCATAGGGTACGGCAAGGTGCCCGCCCAGTTCGATACGTTCACGTTCGTCAGGTAGGGGAAGCGGTCTTCCCCTCGGGCCCGCCCCCGGCCCTCTCGCTCCGAAGCGAGGGGGATCGTCGAACCTTGGACTCGAGCACGAGCCACCGCATATAATCGGCATCGGAGGTGGCTATGATCGCGTCGGTCAGGGGAACGCTGGAGTCGAAGGGGGCGGACAGGGTCGTGGTCCAGGTCGGGGGCATCGGCATCAGGGTGCTGGTGCCCGCCACGGTGCTCGACGAGGTGGGCGACCCGGGCGACCACGTTCACCTGCTGACGCACCTGCAAGTGCGCGAGGACTCGCTCACCCTGTTCGGCTTCGGCAGCCCCGAGCAGCTCAGGCTGTTCGAGCTGCTCACCTCGGTGAACGGTGTCGGGCCAGGCCACGCCCTCGGCATCCTCTCCGCCGGCAGCACGGAGGCGGTCGAGGCGGCCATTGCCGGCGAGAACGTGGAGTTCCTGGCGCGCGTGCCGAGGGTCGGGAGGAAGCTCGCGGCGCGGATAGCCCTGGAGCTGAAGGGGAAGGTGCGAGCGGCCGAGGCCGTCGGCGTCAGCGGCCCTAGGATCGCCGACGCCGACGAGGTGGTGGGCGCGCTGATGGCGCTGGGCTACACCGCGGGGGAGGCGCAGGCCGCGCTGCGCGCGATCCCGCCCGATCAGGACCTGCCCGTAGAGGAGAAGGTCCGCCTCGCGCTCGCGAGCTTCAGCCGGGTCTAGGACCGCACGAGGATCCGGCCGTGAGCGACTCCATCACCGACGTCACCGGGATACTCGTGGGCCACGCCCAGGACCTCACGAACCTCACGGGCTGCACCGTCGTGCTGTGTCCCGAGGGGGCGACCATCGGTGCAGACGTGCGGGGCCCCGCGCCGGGGACGCGCGAGACCGACCTCTGCCGCCCCGGGAGCCTCGTGGACGAAGCGAACGCCGTGTTCCTGACGGGCGGGAGCGCCTTCGGGCTCGACGCCGCGGGTGGCGTGATGCGGTTCCTGTGGGAGCGGGGCCAGGGCTTCGACGCGGGGGTGGCGCGAGTGCCTATCGTGCCCTCGGCCGTGATCTTCGACCTGGCGCTGGGCGGCGTCGCCTGGCCGGACGCGGCGATGGCGTACGAGGCGTGCCTCGGCGCGGGCGAGGGCGTCCGGCCAGGATGCGTCGGAGCGGGCACGGGGGCGACCGTGGGTAAGGTGCTCGGGCCATCCCAGGCCACCAAGTCGGGGCTGGGCACCGCGAGCGAGCGGACGCACGGGCTCACCGTCGGCGCGCTCGTGGTCGTCAACGCGTTCGGGGACGTGGTATCGCCCGGCGCCGACCGGATACTCGCCGGGACGCGCCTGCCCAGCGCAGAGGGGTTCGCGGGCACCGAGGACCTCCTGTTGCGGGGCATTGATGCCCACCCGACGCCCGGCACGAACACGACTATCGGCGTCGTCGCGACGGACGCGCGGCTGAGCCCGGCGGAGGTTGGCTACCTCGCCCGCATCGCGCACGACGGGCTCGCGCGCACGATCAGGCCCTCACACACGATGCTGGACGGCGACACGATGTTCGCCCTTGCGACCGGGGCACGCGAGCCCGAGCGCGGGCTGCTCACCGCGATAGCGGCCGCTGCGACCAGGGCAGTCGAGCGGGCGGTGGTCGGAGCCGTGCTCTCCGCGATGCCCCTCGGCGGGCTGCCGTCCGCGTCCGGCTGAGGCCCTGTAACGCAGCCTACGCGTGTACCCATTGTTAACCTTTGGTGTCGAGATGCAGAGAGATCGGGTGAGAGGGAACATCAGGGCTTCCGACGTCGCAAAGGACAGAGAGCTGCTCAACCGGCTCGGCTACGGGGTGCTCGACGTGCAGACGGAGTCCGGCGACGTGGGCTTCGAGGACGTCCGGCGCTACTCCTACCTCGTCGCGCCCGAGCTCAGCCCCCGTGCCACCGCCCGGCGGCTCAGGGACATCCTGGGCAGGCCTTTCTCAGAGGAGGAGGCGCGGGCCGCCTGCTCTATGGGCACGTTCTCCCCCGTCTCCCGGAGCCGCTTCAGCTTGTAGCGCAGGATCTCGTCCCAGGCGGCCCGCGAGTGGGACCAGAAGTACGGCTTCGGGTTCCGAAGGCGCTGGTACCTGACGCGCCCCGAGCC
>CADDYR010000055.1 GCA_902810765.1 Chloroflexota bacterium | reverse complement strand
CCTCTATATCGAGGACGCGACCGGCGGGGTGCTCGTCACGGGCGATCTGCCCCCGGTGCTGCTCGGCGACCTGGTGCAGGTGGAGGGCGAGACGGGCACGTACCACTCGGAGCGGCGAGTGGCGGCGGCCAGGGTCGTCCGGCTGAGCCCCGGGACGGTCCCACAGCCGCACGCCGCGTCCCTCGAGGACGTGGGGCCGAGGACCGAGGGCAGGCTCGTCGTGGTGGGCGGGCCGGTGGACGGCACCAGCTGGCCGAGCCTGTACGTCGGCGACGAGCACATTAGGGTCTACGCGCCCGCCTCGACCGGCATCCCCAACCCGCACGCCAGACGGCACGACAGCGCCGTCGTCGTGGGCATCGTGAGCCGATGGGACGGAAAGTACAGGCTGCTCCTGCGCTACGCCGACGACATCTCGATCCTGCGCCGCGCGTCTATCCCGAGCGAGTGGCCCGGAGCCCCCGCGGGGGCGGGGGACGCGGTCGCGTGGATGCCGGTCCAGCCGGAGATGCTGCGCTCGGTGCCGCTGGGCGCGCAGGTCCGGTTCGAGGCGCAGGTGACGGCTCCGCCGGGGGTGCTCGGCGAGGCGAGGGCGTACGTCGGCACGGCGCAGATGGGCATCGCGCTCCACCTGCCGGGAGGCGGCTACCCGGCGCTGCGCGAGGGCGACTTCGTGCTCGTGCGCGGCACCCTGGGCACGTACTACGGCGAGAGGGTGGTGCGGCTCGACGACCCCGGCTCGGTAAGCTTCGTGCGGCCGGGCACGCCGCTCGAGCCCGTGATCGTCTCACCCGAGGACGTCGGCCCGGCGAACGAGGGCAGGCTCGTGAGGCTTCGCGGCACCATCGGGAGCCGCTCGTGGCCGAGCCTGTTCGTCGGTCCGACGAGGATCGTCGTGGAGGATTCCACCGGCATACCCGTGCTCGAGGGAGGCAGCGGCGACCTCGTGGACGCGGTGGGCGTCGTGAGCCAGTGGCTCGGCCGTTACCGCGTGCTGCCGAGGTGGTCGAGCGACCTCCACATCGTGCGCGTGCCGAAGGCGATGCCCGACACGGGAGGAGGCGGGAGATCCCGCCTCCTCCCGTGTCTCCCTGGAAGTCTGGCCGAAAACCCTGGAACTACGCAACTGGTTGTGGACACTCTGGGTCAGGTTACACTACCACTGGTGATAGCTCGAATCCCTCCCATGGCATGATCGACGCCCCAGGAGGACTCAAATCCCAGGTCCTCGGGCTGCCCACCGGAGTTCCCGATAGTATGACCTGCCCTCTCGTTGCACCTGCACCTCCAGCGTGCCTGGTGAGATCGTCGGGGGGTGATGTTTGAGAGCACGCTCATCTTGGCTTTACAGTCGTCAGCACGATGAAAGTGGTTGGATAGACCGGAAACCTGCTGGGAGGGGCGTAGGGGTTGCTCGGGCCGGGAAAATCGGTGAACTTCCTCGAACTGTAGCCCTCCCACCTGGGCCGATCACAGACGGGAAGTGCGGGGACTGACTCGACGAACAGCATCTGGAGTCGGTCGCATATACGTCTCTGCTCCTGCATCTCCGATGTAGTCGCGAACCGATCCAGCAGCGCGTCTGCCCTGGGGTTCTCGTATCGTGCCTGGTTGCCCGAAAACTGCGGTTCCACAGGCTCCCGTACCTTCGAGGACATCAAGCTCCGGTAGAGCTGAAACGGGGTCGCTCCCGGCGTGCCCTCTACGATGGTGATATCAAACCTTCCCGAGATCACCTCGCTGGTCCAGTCGCGCGGCAAGGCCTCCTTCATCGTCACGCCGATCCCGACATCCCTCAGATTCTCAGCCAGGATCCCGCCGATGTCCACCCAGTCGGTCGCGGTCTTCGGGACTGTGACCCGATATTGCATCGGCGTGCCATCCGGTGTCCTCCTGATACCGTCGCTCCCTCGCCTCAGCCCCACACCGTCCAACATCTGGTTCGCCTTCTGCGGGTCGTGCGAGATCCACACTTCGCCAGCCCGAACTGCCCGCTGGGATATCCAGCCTCTGTAGGCGAACACTGGCAGCCCAACCGCGTTCGCCACTCGCGTGTTCTTGTCGGTCGACGTCGCCGCCATCCGCTCCCTGTCGAGCGCCATACTGACGGCCCTTCGGACGCGTACATCGTCGAACGGCCTCCTGGTCAGGTCGAGCAGCACGTAGAGGTCCGTAAGGGCGGGTCCCCAGTAGTGCCTGTCGCCCTTGTCGACGAGACCGTTCTGGATGTCGCTGAACGAGCCGATGCCCCAATCCGTTTGGCTGCTGATCAACACATATGCGGAGAAGTTGAGCCCTCGGACATACGGCTTGCCCTTCTGCCAGTACTGCGGGTTCTTGCCGAGCTGGTAGACCTGGTTTCGGAAGAATTCGATCTCGGTGAACGGCCCCGTCGCGACCGGGTTCGGGTTGGTGAAGGTCAGCGGGTCCTTTACCTGTCTCCAGACGTGTGCGGGCACCACGAACTGGCTCACCAGCTCATACAGTCCCGGCGTGTACGCCGCGTCGAAAGTGAAAGCCACTGTACCTCTGTCGGTAGCTTTCACCGAGGCAAGGTAGCTACCCCACGCGTTGGCTGCCCAGCCGCGCAGACCAGGGTTGGACCTCATCAGATCGAAGGTGAACTCCGCATCCCTCGCGGTAAACCGCCGTCCATCCGACCACCTCACGTCGCTCCGAACGTGCAGGAACAGCGTCTTGTTGTCTTTGCTCCACTCGTACGAGGTCGCAAGCCACGGAACGAGCCTTTGTGTTGCGAAGTCGTAGATCATCAGGGGCTCGTACATCGCGTGGACTGTTGCCCATCGGGCGTGGTCGGAGAAGGGATTGAAGTTGAGCACGAAGGTCTGAGCGTACTCGCCTATGGTCATCACGCCAGCCTCGGCCCGCTGCCTGCCGGTGTTCGCAGTATCGACGCAAACCCGCAACAGACCGCCCGTAGCGGCGAGCCCGGCCAATACGGCTCCGCCGCGCAGCAGCCTTCGCCGTGTCAATGTGATCGAACCGGCAGAGCCCTCTTGTTCCGATCCGATGCCCGACATCGTCCTTGCTCCACTTAATGTTACAGCCTCAGCTCCTTTATGAGGTATGGCACCTTGGCTCAGTCAGGAAAACGAAGGTTACCGACTGCACCTCTAGAACCTGTCGGCGGGGTAGATGTGCGGGTAGCGGCGCGGGAACAGGACCTCGATGGCCCGCGCCGCGCGCTCCTCGGGCGGGTTCGGCATCCGGGCGAGCAGATCGCGGGGCGGGTAGCCTCCAAGGCTGAGTCGCGCAAGCTCCGCCTGAGGGATCTCGACATCGAGGTCGGGGGCGACGTCTCTGTCCAGCACGGTCACGCCCTGAGGTGACAGGGCGAGCGACACGTCTCCCTCCCCGGTGCGGATGCGCAGCACTGTGCGGGCGTCGAGGCCGGATCTCCGAGCTCTCAGGGCGAGCTCCGGCCCGAGCGCCTGCATCAGCCTCCTCGGGGAGAGCGTGCGGACCATGAAGCCGCCGCACCGGTTGTACGCCTGCACGAACCGCCCTCCGCGGAGCATCGCCGCGAGCGCGAGCGGTCCCTCAGGCGGGAGAGGGATGTGGACCGCATCGCGATCCGCGTGCGGCTCCGCCGCCATCCTGCAGCACACGCTCAGCGCCGCTTCGGCGGCCTCCGCCCCCTCCGCCACCACTTCCCCGATGCTCAGCGCCTTCGGAGAACTCTCGGACATCCTCTCCATCCACCAGTGCCTCTGGACCAGCCAGGCGTACGCGACGATCCTGCCATCCCGATCGAGCACGACCTCACAGACGTCCTCGCCACCCTCGAGCGTCTTCAGTAGCCTCGACCAGGACCTCTGCTCGGCGCTGCCGCGCACGAGCGGCCCCACCATGTTCCGGGTCGCCCGCTCGTACAACCCCTGGAGATCCGACAGGTCCTCGGCGCAAAACCGGCGGTACGACCACCCGTCCGGCAGGGGCACGAGCGCATCGCGGTCGAAGGGCAGCATCAGCACGTGCTCGGGTCCGGCGGTGGCGTACCCGAACTTGGGATAGAAGTTCGGGATGCCGTACAGAGTGCTGATGGTTGCGTCGCCCTCGCGCATGTGCCGGACGGCCGCCTCGAGCACCCTTCGGGAATAGCCGCGGTTGCGGTGCTTCTCGTCCGTCTCGACGCCGCCGATGCCGTCCATTCGCACGAGCGCGGCCCCGACGTGTATCGTCATCGGGATGATGATGGCGCGGCTCACGGCTTGGCCGTCGAGCTCGAGGCTCACCTCGGTGTTGCCGTTCTCGAGCCTGGTGATGTTGATGCGGGTGTGACCCGAAGTCTGCGTCTCGCTCATGTCGCTCCTCCCCACATAGCTTACATGAAGGCGGGTCACCCCCTCCATGATCCTCTGTCTGGGCGCCGCGCTCGATCACCGCTCCGAGTATCATGTGAGCGTACACGCGGGGGACGAGCCGATGAGCGTTGCCAGACAAGAGAAGAAGCTTATGACTGCCGAGGAGCTGTGGGAGATGCCGGAGGTTCCCGGCAAGCGGTTCGAGCTGGTGAGAGGGGAGCTGGCAGAGGTACCGGGAGCTAGCGTACGACACGGGCAGATAGTCGCGTCGGTGTTCCTGTTGTTGCACACTTTCGCATCCGAGCGCGGCCTGGGTGTGGTGTTGGGCGACGGAGTGGCCTACATCATCCGGCGCGATCCGGACACAGTGCGGGTGCCCGACGCGTCGTTCATAGCGAGCGAGCGCCTTCCGGTGGGCGAGCTGCCCGAAACCTTCCGGGAAGGGGCGCCGGATCTCGCGGTGGAGGTGGTGTCACCCAACGACGAGGCCGAGGAGGTGCGAGCGAAGGTGCGCGAGTACCTGCAGGCGGGAAGCAGGCTCGTGTGGGTAGTGTGGCCGCGCCTGCGCACGGTCTCGGTGTACAGCCCAGTGGGTATCACCCGCGAGGTCGAGTCGGACGACGAGCTGGAGGGCGGAGAGGTGCTGCCGGGCTTCCGTGCGAGGGTGAGCGACCTGTTCGAAGCCTGCCGGTAGTCCCTTGCTTGCGATATCCACGCTATGCCTCCGACCCCTCCTGCCACAAGCATCCGCCTCCACCACCAGGGAAGTCCTCGCCAACACCCCGACCGACGATAACCCCTCCCGGGGGATCGTGTGCTGGCTCGCCTTCGGAGCGACCCTACCGTACCAGTCCCGGCGAGCACGGGTCCCATAGTAGGTTGGCGAGGTCGTCCAGAGCCGGCACCTCGCGAGCCCGGGGGAACTCCTCGAACACTCCCGAGAGCACGTCGAACTCGTGCAGCAGCGTCATGCTCATCGCCCGCCTCGCGAAGTCGTGCCGAAGCTCGTCGTCGAACCCGTACTCATCGAGGAACGCTCGGAGAAGCTGCTTGTCGCACCTGAACAGACCCAGGTGCATCGCCACGAGCTCGTAGGCGCGGTCGCCCGCCTTCGCGTCCCCGAGATCTATGATCCCCGTGGGGCGCCAGCGTCCTCCCTCGAACACCCCCAGCACGTGGTCCGAGTTCAGGTCGCAGTGCATCACGTGAGGCTCCGTGTCCGACATGAGCTCGGGGAGAGGCGGCAGATAGCTCTCGAGCTGTGCGACGAGGTGCGGGGGCAGAGAGCCCCAGGCCTCGTGGTCGTGCACACAACGGGCGAGGCGTTCGGAAAGGAACGCCTCGAACGGCGCCCAGGAGCGCGAGAGCACTCCCCCGGGCGGCGGCCGGAGCGCGTGGACGTGGCGCACGACCGGGGCCAGGTAGCGGCAGACCTCGAGCCTGTCCCCATAGCTCACCTGCTCCCAGACCTCGGTCAGGCTCTCGCCGGGAAGTGCGTCGGTCACGAGGTACGGCCATCTCCAGTCGGCGTCGTCCGGGAAGAGCGAGCCCGTACCGATCAGGGTCGGAGCCGGGATGCGGGGATCGGTGGAGGTGAGGTGGTACATCTCTAGCTCGAGCCGGTAGCCCGCGGCCCCGTCGAAGAGCTCTCCGAAGAGCTTGACGACCCACCGGCTATTGACGACGAACACGGGGAACGTGCCCGGAAGGCCCGGGCGGACATCCGAGCAGGGGGCGAGGCCGTGGAGGGAGCAGACCTCCCGCACGTAGGGCCACCAGTAGTCCGCGTCGGTGAAAGTCCGCCCGTACTCACGGACCGAGTCGAACCGTGGAGTGGGCAGGTCTCGATCAGTCATCCATCCGGGTCGTTTCGGCGTGGATAAGTCCGTGAGCCGCGGCGGGGCAGCGGTGATGATCCCCGCTCAGCCCTGCTCCTCGACGACGACCGAGCGGATGACAAGGGGCTCGCGGGGGCTGGAGGGCTCGCCCGTGTCGGACAGGCCGACCGGAGTTGCGGCGAGCGCGTGCACGACATCCATACCCTCCGTCACCTTCCCGAAGATCGTGTAGCTCGGCGGCAGCCGCGTGCCGTCCTGTCCCTCGACGATGAAGAACTGCGAGCCGTTCGTGTTCGGCCCCGCGTTCGCCATCGCCAGCGTGCCCACCTCGTAGGGTCGCCTCACCGGCTCGTCCTCGAACTCGTAGCCCGGGCCTCCCCTGCCCGTGCCCGTCGGATCGCCCGACTGGATGACGAAGCCCTGGATCACACGGTGGATCGGCACGTCCTCGTAGAAGCCCTCGCGGGCGAGGAACACGAAGTTGTTCACCGTGAGCGGGGCATCCTGGGGATACAGCTCCGCGGTGAAGTCGCCCTTGGTCGTGCTGAACCTGGCCGTGTAGCCCTTCTCAGGGTCTATCTGCATCTCCGGCGGCGACGCGTACTGCCTTGCCAATATCGGACCCTCCTGTTCGTGGTTACCTCGGATTATGCCAGCCCGGACGGACTCCCGCCAGCCGCTCGGCCAGCTGCGTATTGAGCTTGGCTCATGCGCCGAGTATAATGCCCGTGATGAGTACGCAGAGGCGCGGGGATGCAGCACGCGCCTTCGCAAGCCAGGGGCCCGAT
This sequence comes from Chloroflexota bacterium, assembly GCA_902810765.1. Lineage (GTDB taxonomy): Bacteria > Chloroflexota > Chloroflexia > Thermobaculales > Thermobaculaceae > CADDYR01. The sequence continues at coordinate 11,131 of CADDYR010000055.1, read as the reverse complement.
CCGTCGGACCGCGCCTGACGCGAGAGCGGAGAGCAACCAGATGGACGAGCACTACGTGGACGGCAACGACTCGCCCGAGGTGAGCCTCTTTCAGTTCCCAGGCACGGGAGAGGACCTGGCGACCATCGGCCTCAGGTACTCCGACCAGGGCCGATACCACGAGGCGCTGCGCCTGTTCGAGCAGGCTGTGCGCACCTCGCCGGAGAACGCGGGCTACAGGGTAATGCTCGCGAGTGCCTGCCAGCACCTGGCCGGCTCCGACTCATCCCTCGACCAGGATCGTCTGGATGACCTGCTCGACCGGGCGTGCGAGCAGCTCTTCGAGGCATTGAAGATAGACCCCGACTGCGCGGACGCCTACCGCGAGCTGGGGTACCTCTACCGCACTATGGAGGCGCCCTGGCGCGCCCGGGAGATGTGGAGCTACTACCTCGAGCTGGAGCCGATGGGCCCGGCAGCCGAGGAGGTCCGCTCGCTGCTGGAACAGATCGACAGGCTGCAGAACCTCCATCGCCTCTGCGAGGAGGCGTCGTACCACGTCAACCACGGTGAGCCGGAGCGAGGGCTGCAGCTGGCATCCGAGGCGCTCGAGGAGGACCCCGAGTGGTACGACGCGTGGTTCTGGAAGGGGCTCGCGTGCAGGGAGCTGGAGATGCTCGACGACGGCATCCGGGCTTTCGCGCGCGCCTGCGAGCTCGACGCGACCAACCCCTACGCGTTCCACGAGCTCGCGGCACTGCTCGCACGCAAGGGCGAGATCGAGGCCGCGGAGGGGTTCTGGCGCAAGGCTCTCGAGCTGGACGACGACGAGCCCTGGATCACCGCGAACCTCGCGCTGCTGCTCTGGCGGCTGGATCGCCGCGAGGAGGCCGAGCAGCTGATGATCCGCTCGCTAGATGTCGACCCCGCCAACCGCAGGCTGTGGAAGCAGCTCCGCAGCCTGCGCGCGGGAGAGCCTGCGCCACCTCCGGACCTGCCCTGATGCCCGACCCGTCCGAGGCGGGGCTGTACGCTCTCGGCCCGGTCATCCTGCGCGAGGCCGGTCACCTGCCCGACCTGCGCCCCGAGCTCCTACGTCACGTGATCCGCGGCATGTGGGACTGTGCCGGCTTCGTGGGACCGAACGCGGGCGGGTACCCCGTCGCGAGCCTGATCGCGTCGGTGCCGACGGCCCACGAGATCGCGGACGTGATCGAGCGGGTGGTGGGCAGGCGCTGGCGAGCGCGCCCGCTGCACGGCGCCTTCTGGGTCGGCGTGTCCGGCACGGCGTGCGCGCCGTGGCTGCGGTACCTCTACGAGGACTCGACGGTACGGTCCGAGCGCAAGCTGGCACAGGCGCGCTGCCTCCTCGGCTCCCTCGCGGACGACCCGATTCTAACCAATCTCTGACCTTTCCACGAGTCCTGGACAGCTAAAGCGGTGGTATACCCCAATAGAAGAGACCATCCTGTCCGGAGGAGGACTCGCGTGCTTCCAAGACCCCGCCTCGCGCTCACCTGCCTGATCCTGACCGCCCTCGTGTTGTCGGCCTGCGGCGCGTCGCACACCTCGAGGATCCCCGCGTCGCGCACCGCCACACGGCGATCCGCCGGGCGCGGCACGCCCGGCAGACACGCAGGAGTCTCGGCGCCGTTGTCCCACGGGTCTTCTGCCGTATCCGCCGTCTCCGAGGCCGGGATACACAAGATCAGGCATGTGATAATCATCATGCAGGAGAACCGGTCCTTCGACAGCTACTTCGGCACCTATCCCGGAGCGGACGGCATCCCGGCGCAGGACGGCCACTTCACCGTCTGCGTGCCCGGCCCGCGGGCGGGGCGCTGCGTCAGGCCGTACCATGACCCACACGACCTGAACTACGGCGGGCCGCACGGGGCCGGGGACGCGGTCGCCGATATAGACGGCGGCAGGATGGACGGCTTCGTGAAGGAGGAGGAGCTCGGCCGCAAGACCTCGTGCCAGAACACGCCGTTCAATCCCGAGTGCTCGGGCTCCGACACCCACCCCGACGTCATGGGCTATCACGACGCGCGCGAGATCCCGAACTACTGGACCTACGCCAGGGAGTTCGTGCTCCAGGACCACATGTTCGAGCCCGAGCTATCCTGGAGCCTGCCGGCGCACCTGTTCATGGTCTCTGAGTGGTCGGCCCGGTGCACCATCCGCCACGACCCCATGAGCTGCTACAACGAGGTCTCGACGCCCCCCAGCCCTCTCCGGCTGGGCACGCGTCCCGGGCCCGGATACCAGCCGCCCGACTACGCGTGGACAGATCTGACGTACCTCATGCACAAATACCACGTGAGCTGGGCGTACTACGTGTCGAAGGGCACGGAGCCCGACTGCGACGATGACGCGATGGCGTGCAGGCAGGCCCCACAGAGCTACCGCACTCCGGGCATCTGGAACCCGCTGCCGTACTTCGACACAGTTCACCAGGATCATCAGATCCGGAACATCCAGGACATCTCGCACTTCTACAGGGCCGCGAGGGACGGCACCCTGCCCGAGGTCTGCTGGGTGATCCCGAACGGCCGGGACAGCGAGCACCCGCCCGCGCTCGTGAGCACCGGGCAGACGTACGTCACGGGCGTGATCAACGCCGTGATGCGGAGCCCCGACTGGAAGAGCTCTGCGATCTTCCTGGCCTGGGACGACTGGGGAGGCTTCTACGACCACGTCGCCCCGCCGAGAGTGGACGCGAACGGCTACGGGCTGAGGGTGCCCGGGCTGGTCATCAGCCCGTACGCCCGGAAGGGCTATGTGGACCATCAGGTCCTGAGCTTCGATGCATACGCCAAGTTCATCGAGGACGACTTCATGTCCGGCGCGAGGCTCGACCCCAGGACCGACGGGCGCCCGGACCCTCGCCCCGACGTCCGGGAGAGCATGTCCGAGCTGGGCAACCTGGTGCGGGACTTCGACTTCAATCAGAGCCCTCGCCCGCCGGTCATTCTGCCGCTGCACCCCTCGCCCGGGCCGGCCTCCAGGCCAGGGGGATGAGTGCCCGGCGCGGGGCGGCTCTGCCAGGCCGCCCCGCGCCGCCTTCTACTGGAGGCAGAACTCGTTGCCCTCCGGATCCTGCATCACGATCCAGTACTCGCCGTTCTGTTCGTACTCGTGAAGCCTCGTGGCTCCCGAGCCTGTCAGCCGCTCGACCGCCGCGTGGATCCTCGACCTACGCTCCTGCTCCGGCGTGTCGCGCCCGCCGCCCACGTTCACGTCCAGGTGCACCCTGTTCTTGACGACCTTGGCCTCCGGCACCTTCTGGAAGTAGATGCGCGGCCCGGCACCCTCGGGGTCCACGATTGCGCTGGCGGAGTCCCACTCGCTCTCGGGAACGCCCCGGTCTCGCAGGAAGTCCTGCCAGGAAGCGTAGCCCTCCGGCGGAGGCTGCTTCACGTACCCCAAAGCCAGAGCCCAGAAGTCGGCCAGCTTGTCGGGGTTTGCGCAGTCGAACACCACCTGTATCGTCTCGGCCATCGTCCACCACCTCCCGTGGCTGCTCGGCATATCCTACCCTGTCCCGGGTTGGCCTTCCAGACCCACTGGGAGGCGGGGCGCACGGGTCAAGAGAGCTCGACCGACAGGCTCTCGATGTCGCGCAGCTGCGCATCGAGCCAGCGGGCGGTGTCCTCCTGCTCGACCTTCCGGCGCAGCCTCGCGGCGAGCTCCGCGCGCTCGCTCTCCGGCATGGTCAGCGCCGTGTACAGCGCGTCCGCGGTGCCCTCTATATCCGCCGGGCTCACCGAGGTGGGCAGCGGCGCGAGCTGCTCGTAGGAGCCCGCGCCCTCCGAGAGCACGAGCACGCCGTCGCGCTCGTTCACGATCACGCCCTCCTTCGAGACGACGTTCATGCCGTCGATCACGGGGTTGACGAGGAGCACGTCGTAGCGCCTCATCGCCGCTAGCGCCCGCACGTACTCGTTGCCCACGAACGCCTGCACCGGATGCCAGTACGAGGTGCCGTGCTGGATGTTTATCCGGCCCATCGCCGCCATTATCTCGTCCTGGTACCGATCGTACTCGGGTATGCCCGGCCGTGGGGGGATGAGGAAGGCGAGGAACCTCACCCTCTCCTTCAACTCCGGATGCCTCTCGAGGAGCACGCTGTACGCCTCGAACCCGCGCACGATGTTCTTGCTCGGCTCTATCCGGTCCACGCGCACGATGTTCTGCTCGCAGAAATACGGCGCGAGGAACTCGAGCTCCCGCTCAGCCTCCGGGCTGTGCGCCAGCTCCCGCACCGTCTCGGGATCAATGCTCACCGGATAGATCCTCACAGCGGTCTGTCGGCCGTCGTGGTGCACGATCCCGAAGTCATAGTCCACGCGCACGTCCGGAAGGAAGGAGCTCGCGGCCCTGAGGAAGTTCACCGCCGAGCGGTTCGTCTGGAATCCCGCAATGTCGCACGAGAGCACCGAGGACACGAGCGCCTGGCGCATGTCCAGCGGGAGCACGCGCAGGTAGTCCGAGCTCGGGAAGGGCGTGTGCAGGAAGAACTGGATCGTGAGGTCCGGGTGCTCGCGTCGAAGCTCCCCCGCGACCAGGTAGAGCTGGTAGTCCTGGATCAGCACGATCGGGCGCTCGGCGCGCCTCACCTCCTCCGAGACCACCCGCGCGAAGGCCCGGTTCGCCTCGACGTACATCCCCCAGGCGTCCCACTCCTCAGGGCCGATGCGCGGCTCGCGCGGAGTGTCCCACATGTAGTGGTGCAGGAACCAGAGCAGGGGATTGGAGATGACGTTGTAGTACCCCTCGTACACGCTCGGGGGGATGCCCACGAAGCGGAGGAGGAAGCTCGCGTCGCCCTCCTCGACCGGGATCGGCTCCCGGCCCTGCTCGGCAGCGAGCTGCCTGTCGCCCTCGGACCTCGCGGCCGCGACCCATACGGGCCGCGCGTACCGTCCCACGGGGCCGAGCACCGTCACGACCCCGCCCGAGCCCCGGCTTCGCTCGAGCCCGTGCTCGGTCACCTCGAAGTCGTACGGTCCCCGGTTCGAGACCAGGATCAGCTGGTGCCCTCTCAGCAGCTCCTGGCTTCCGCTCTCCAGCTCAGTCATCAAGCGTTGCTCTTTCCAGTCGTCCACCGAACCCTTGAATACAGAGACGGCCGTCCGCGTGCTGGTCGGAAGCGTGCGGGAGACGGCCCGCCCCTCCAACCAGCAAGACCCTAACCGCGGGGGCGCGATCCCGCGGCCGTCGGGGCGCTGGTGCGGTGCACGAATGGTCGCAGGGCCGCGATGTGGCGCGTGCGCATGTCCGGAAACTTCAGGCCGGACGACTGGATGGGCGGTGGCCCACCGCCGAAGCGAGTGCTCGGCGTGATGTTCGTCGTGACCAATGCCGCGAACGGCCAGACCGTCGGCGACGACCTCGCGCCGGCGCCGCGTCCGTCAAGATGACCGCGGGCTCAGGCGACCTCCCGCAGAGACTCGCGAGCGGCGGAGATCGTCCGGTCGAGGTCGTCGTCGGAGTGCGCGAGCGACACAAACCACGACTCGAACTGGCTCGGCGGCAGGTAGATGCCGCGGCGGAGCATCGCCTGATGGAATCGCGCGAACCTCTCGGTGTCGCACTCCCTCGCATCCGCGTAGCCCCGCACGTCGCGCTCGGAAAAGAACAGGGTGAGCATCGAGCCGACGCGCGAGACCCTGACCGGCACGCCCGCCTCGTCCGCCGCCTCCCGGAGCCCCGCCTCAAGCCTCGCACCCCTCGCCTCGAGCTCCGAGTACGCCTCGGGCGTGAGCAGGTCGAGGGTCGCGGTGCCCGCGGCCATCGCGAGCGGGTTGCCCGAGAGGGTTCCGGCCTGGTACACGGGTCCGCTCGGGGATATCAGGCGCATCAGGTCGCGGCGGCCGCCATAGGCTCCCACCGGCATGCCCCCGCCGATGACCTTGCCGAGGGTCGTGAGGTCTGGCCGCACGCCGTACAGCTCCTGCGCGCCCCCGGGAGCGATCCTAAAGCCCGTGATCACCTCGTCGAAGATCAGCAGAGCGCCTCGCTCGGTCGCGATCTCCCGTAGCCCCTCGAGGAAGCCGGGCGCCGGCGGCACGACGCCCATGTTGCCCGCGACCGGCTCGACGATCACCGCCGCGATCCCATCGGGATGGGCGTCGAACGCGGCTCGCACCGTGTCGAGGTCGTTGTACGGCACGGAGAGGGTGAGCGCGGCGAGCGCCCTCGGCACGCCGGGACTGTCGGGCTGGCCGAGCGTGAGCACGCCCGAGCCCGCCGACACGAGCAGGGAGTCCGAGTGCCCGTGGTAGCAGCCGTCGAACTTGAGGATCAGGTCGCGCCCGGTCGCCGCGCGCGCCAGCCTGAGCGCGCTCATCGTGGCCTCGGTGCCGGAGCTCACGAACCGGACCAGCTCGACCGAGGGCACACGCTGCACGATCCTCTCGGCCAGCGTCGTCTCAGAGGAGGTGGGCGCTCCGTAGCTCGTGCCCCGGCCCGCGGCGTCCTGTATGGCCCTCGTGACCTCGGGGTGCGCGTGCCCCGCGATCATCGGTCCCCAGGAGCACACGTAGTCCAGGTAGCGGTTGCCGTCGGCGTCGTATATCCGGGCTCCCTCCGCGCGCTCGACGAACACAGGCTGTCCGCCCACAGCTTGGAACGCCCGCACGGGGCTGCTCACGCCGCCGGGCATCAGCTCCATCGCGCGCTCCATCAGCTCCCGCGAGCGTGCCAGATGGATCTCGGTCGTCAATCGAGCCCCCACATGCTCTCGACCCAGTCGCGCCGTCCGTCCTCGCTCCGCTTGAGCCACACAGTGGGTTCGTGCAGCAGGCGATTGGCGATGGCGTGCCCCATCGCGCGCACGACATTGCGCTCGCGCTCAGAGAGGCCGGGCAGCCGCCTCAGCGCCTTCTCGACCTCCTCGTCCCGAACGGCGTGGCCGCGCGCCCTCAGCCGCCTCACGGAGGGCACGGCCCCCCGCTCGCGCTGCCAGCGCACGAAGCGGTCAGTCCACTCGGCGATGTTGCGCTCGGCTCCGCGGGCGGCCATCGCCCGCGCGTGCCTGTTGGCCTCGCACAGCCTTTGCACGTCGTCCATGTCGAAGAGCGACACCCCGGGCACGTACCGGGCCGCCGCCTCGACGTTGCGGGGCACGGCGACGTCTATCACGAGCAGGGGCTCCGGCTCCTTGCGCTCCCGCACCGCCCGCTCGAGCAGCGCCACCGGAACTATCGGCTCCCTGGAGGCGGCGCAGGTGATGAGCACGCTCGCGCGCGAGAGCGCGGAGGGCATCTCCGCGAGCGGCACGGCACTGCCTCCAAGCCGCTCCGCGAGCGCCTCTGCCCTGGCGAGGGTGCGGTTGGCTATCATCAGGCGGCCCACCCCCGCGGCGAGCAGGTTCATCGCAGCGGCGCGACCCGTCTCGCCGGCGCCGAGCACGAGCACCTCGCGCCCCGAGAGGTCGTGCAGCTCCATTCGCGCTATCTCCACCGCCGCGTGTGCGACCGACAGCGCACCTCGGGCGATGGGCGTGCGCGAGCGCACCTCCTTGCCCGCCTCGAGCGCGAACCGGAAGAGCGTGTTCAGGACCGGGCCGGTCGCTCCCGCCGCCCGTGCGATCTCCCACGAGCGCCTCACCTGCCCGAGGATCTGCGGCTCGCCGATCACGACCGAGTCGAGCCCGCCCGCGACGCTCATCAGGTGGTGGACCGCATCCCTCCCCTCGAGCACGTAGGAGTGCGAGTCCACCTCGCTCGCGGGCACTCCGCTGTATTCCGAGAGGCACCGCACGAGGCCGAAGGTCACGTCCCCGTCCGCCACGGCGTACAGCTCCGTACGGTTGCAGGTGCAGAGCAGGACGCACTCGCTCACTGCATCGGGCAGAGAAGAGAGCAGCCCCGGAATCGCATCGTCAGGGACCGAGAGCTGCTCGCGCAGGTCTGTCGTGGCTGTGCGGTGGTTCACACCGAGCAGGATGACGGTCATCGTGATCTCTAAGAGGGCTTCCGAGCCTTTCGCTGTCCGCAACATTATAACGTAGCGCCCGCACGCGCGTCGGGCAGGCCGCGGGGTCGGGTAGAATGGTGGAGAGCCTCCGGGCAGACAGGGGCAGGACGATGAGGAGAGTCACCGCCTACCTTCAGATGAACCTCGCCGAGGCGGTGCGCGGCGAGCAGACGGTGGCGGTCTCCGTCGGCCCCGACCACGATCCCTTCGTGCTCTGCCTCCGGAACCCGACGGATTACCGACTGCAGCAGGGCGGTGGCAGCCTTCCCAGGCTGCGCGCTGACCGTCCGAACGACTTCCGTGTCCACCGCCAGACGGACTGGGGGCTCGCCTCGATCCGCCTGGCCGAGACGACCGAGAACTTTCACTTCGTTCAGCCCCTGGGCGACGACCGCCTGATCCTCGTGCGCAGCCGCGCGGAGGACGAGTCCGATCGCAACGCGCACGTGTACAACACCGAGGGCGAGGAGGAGTGGAGCTTCCACGCGGGCGACGGTATCGAGGAGGTGCAGACGACCCGGGACGCCCAAGTCTGGGTGAGCTACTTCGACGAGGGCGTGTACGGCGACCAGGAGCCGGGCCGAAGCGGACTGGTGGCCTTCGACGAGCGCGGGAGGATTGTGTTCCGGTTCGACGAGATGCCCGGACCGAGCAGCAGCATCAGCGACTGCTACGCCCTGAACGTCGCCTCGGACCGCGACGTGTGGGCCTACTACTACACGGACTTCCCTCTCGTCCACGTACGCGACCGCCGGTTCGGGCGGGAGTGGCAGCGCGTGCCGGTCAGGGGCTCCCACGCGTTCGCGGTCACGGAGGGCCGCGCGCTGTTCGCGGGCAGCTATGAGGTGCGAGAGCTGCTGTTCCTCGTGGACCTCGACACGATGGAGGCGGACGCGCTGCGCCCGGTCGACCAGGATGGCAACGAGGTCCGCTTCGACCAAGCCTTCGGACGGGGCTCCCGATTGTACCTCGTGTCCGGCGACGCACTGCTCGTCGTGGAGCTCAGGGAGCTGTGAGGCCGCCGAATGACGGTGAGTGTGCGCCGTGCCGCGCGTGCTATACTCCGGTCGCAGACGGAGGAACTCCCGACTTGAAGGCAGCGGACGCCGCGTCGTCCATCGTCGGCCTTAGCACCCGGAGGATCGAGGCGCTCTCGGACGGCGTGTTCGCGATCGCGATGACCCTTCTCATCCTCGACATCCGGGTGCCCCAGCTAGGCAGCGCGCACGGGCTCGGCGCGGCGCTGATCGCGCTGTGGCCCAAGCTCGTCAGCTACGCGCTCAGCTTCGTGATGGTCGGCGTCTTCTGGGTGGGGCACCACGTCGAGTTCAACTACGTCCGGCGCGCCGACCGGCTATCGCTGTGGATCAACATCCTCTTCCTGATGTGCGTGGCCTTCGTCCCGTTCTCCGCGTCGCTCCTCGGAGAGTACTGGAAGAGCCCGCTCGCCGTCGCCGTGTACGGGGTCAACCTGATGATCGTCGCCTCTCTCCTGTGGCTGCACTGGAGGTACGCCACCAGGGGGCGCAGGCTGGTAGACGACGACCTCGACCAGCGCGTGATCCGGGCGGGGTCGAGGAGGACCTTCGCGTCGCTGCCCGCCTATCTGCTGGCGATCGCGCTCTCGCTGGCCGACACCCGACTCGGCCTGCTGATATTCATCGCCGTGCCCGTGATGTACATCCTGCCGGGCAGGATAGACAGTCACTGGACCTCTCCGCAGCAGACCGAGGCCCGGACGACCGACGGCTAGGGCGTCTGGAAACTCGGTGGCCGCACATGAGCGACTGGGAGAACCTCTTCTAGCTGACGCTTGACAGCCGTGGGAGAAGGTGTATACTTCCATCACACAACAGGTGGCAGCGGGCAATCTGCCGCCGAAATGGAGGCCGACAGGCCGTACAAAGCCCGGAATAAGAGATCCTCAGCTCGCACACCCCTGCCACGAGAGGTTATGTCGCTCGTCGAGCAACAGACAGGATGATACCCCTCACCACTCCCCTCTCCTGACCGACCCGATCTCCGGCCCCCCTCCCGGGCCGAACGAGCGCGGGGAGCCGGGGAAGGAGAACGTCACCATGCTGTCTACGATGATCCAATCCAGGGTGGCTCGTGCCCTTGCGCTGCTCGCAGTGATCGCGTTCGGGGTACCGTTCACGGCCCGAGCCGATGTATCTTCTCCCAAGCCCCCGATCTGCAGCACCTCGTTCGATCCGTACAAGGTCAGCACGGCGATCCTGCGAGCCTGAGGCTACCATGTGTTCCCACTTGAGAAGGTCGTGCGGCTGCCCAACGGGGGCAGGGAGTATGTCTACACCGTGGAAGGAGTCAGGCAGATAAACAGGATTCCCCCATCCGGTCTCGACCTCACGCAGGCTCCCGCAAGCGTGCGGAACCTCTACGGCATCCCGCCGAAGCCGTCGGACCCGGCAGCACTCGCCCGCTGGAAGGCGATGGTCAGGAAGGCGCACTTCGTCGCGCCGCCGAAGGCGATCATCACGACGAACAGGAGGGCCAGCACCACTGTTAATTCGACCAACTGGTCCGGATACATGGCCACCTCGAGCTCGTCCTCGACCTACAAGTAGATCACCTCGACCTGGACTGAGCCATCCCTGCATAGCACCGTATGCAACACCGTTGGTGCATTGTTCTGGGTCGGTATCGGCGGGTGGGGGGTCAACCCTCTCGGCCAGGCAGGCACGGCGATCGGTAATAGCGGTCTGGGCAAGCATCAGGCCTTGGACAGAGGTCCTGCCGGACCAGGGGAGGACCGTGGCGACTCCGTTGTACGCCACTGCAGGCCAAGGATTCTACACCGGCGTGACCCACCTGAAATACTCGGACGGGTCCAACGAGGGGTTCAAGTTCTACCTCGAGAACATCCCACTACAATGGGACGACGGCGGAGGCGATAACGGAGAAGAACGGGAGCAATGATCTCGCGAACTCCGACAAGGCGTATTACTACTACACCGATGTCCAGCACTCGGGCAGCGGATACGGGATCGGCACCTATCCGAACGACAAGATCATAATGGCACGACCGGCGACACGCTCGCCACCCCGAGCTCGCTGTCCAACAGCGGTCAGGACTTCTACGTGCAGCAGAACCACTGCAAGTGAGTCTCAGAGCCCGCCCGGAGTTGGAGCACCACGGAACCGG
>CADDYR010000054.1 GCA_902810765.1 Chloroflexota bacterium | reverse complement strand
GGATGGCTCGGGCCGCGAGTGGCGCAGCGGCGGCTGGGGGTACCTCCTCGACGACGTCGGATCGAGCTTCTACCTTGGCCGACAGGCGCTCGTCGCGGTGACTCGGGCCTGCGACGGCCGCAGACCCCGGACACGCCTGACGGAGGCAGTGATCCGGGCGCTCGGGGTGGCTGACCCAAACGAGCTGATGCGCTGGGTATACCATCCCACGCTCAATCGCTCGGGGATCGCCTCGCTCGCGCCCGTGGTCGCGGAGCTCGCGGAGGCCGACGACGAGGCGCGCGAGATAATCAGGACGGGGTGCGAGGAGCTCGCGCACTTGGTCGCGACCGTGGCGGGGAGGCTCGAGCTCGGGGACGCTCCGCGGGTGGTGTTCGTGGGCGGGCTGGTTGAGTCCTCGAGGCTGGTATGGGAGGAGCTCGAGCGCCGCGTCCGGTGCCGCGTGCCGGGGGCGCGCATCGCTCGCGCGCTGGCCCCTCCGGTGGTGGGGGCAGCCCTGCTCGCGTTCGAACAAGCGGGGATAGGGATGGATGCCGAGGCACTCGCCTCGCAGGTGCGGGCCGGAGGGAACACGGAGTGATAGCGGACAGGTACCACGACGGGGTCGTGTCGGCGCTGCAGCGGGTACGAGAGACCCAGCGCGAGGCGATGGAGCGCGTGGCCGACCGCATGGCGGAGGTGATGATGTCGGGAGGGCTCGTGCACCTCTTCGGCTCGGGACACTCCCACCTGCCGGTCGAGGAAGCCTTCTTCCGCTCGGGCGGGCTCGCGCCCATGAACCCGATCCTCGACCCCTCGCTGATGCTGCACGAGGGGATCCAGAAGGTGGTCCGGCTCGAGCGGCTCGAGGGCTACGCCGAGGTCGTGCTCAGGAACTACGACCTGCGCGAGGGAGAGGTGATGATCGTGTTCTCCGCGTCCGGCAAGAACCCCGTGCCCGTGGACGTGGCGCTGCTCTCGAAGGAGCTCGGGCTGTCCACCGTCGGCGTGACCTCCGTCGCATACGCCCGCGACACGCCGCCGATGCACTCCTCGGGCAGGCATCTGCACGAGGTCGTGGACGCGGTGATAGACAGCGGGGCGGGGTTCGGAGACGCGATCGTGCGCGACGAGCGCCTGCCGGGGATCGGCGCGGTGGGGCCGCTGGCGACGATCACCAGCCTGTACATAGTGAACGAGCTCGAGATGATGGTGGTGGACCGCTACCTCGAGCGGGGGCTCGAGCCCCCGCTGTCGGTGTGCATGAACACTGGTGAGGAGGCGGCGGCGATCCACAACGAGCGCACGTACAGCGCCATCCGGACGCGGATGCGCCACCTGTAGGAAGGAACGAATCATTGACCGAGCGAGCCACGGAGATCGTGCTCACCGACCCGCCGCACACCCCAACGGGGGTGTACGACGTGCTGCCCACATGGCGCCTCGAGTCGGGCGCGATCCGCTCGGGCGTCGGCACCATCGCCGACGTTATCGTGAGCGCGGTCGCGCATGGGGCTCGCACGATTGCGCTCGAGAGCTACGAGGGGGTAATCTGGCCCGAGCTCTCGGACGGGCTCCGACGGGAGCTTTCGAGCCGCGGGCTCGAGCCCGAGTGGTACGACACCTCCGACGCCTTCCTGCCCGAGCGCGAGCTATCCGAGCGGATCTCTCCGAGTCTGGGCGGGGACGACCCGCTCTTCGGGAAGCTCTACACCAGAGAGCTCTCCGACCTGTTCGACCTCGAACGGCTCCGCGCGCTGCCCGACGGCGTCGTGATCGTCGCTGGACCGGGCGCTGCGCTGGCACGCGAGCCCGACCTGCTCATCTACGTGGACGTGCCGAAGGACGAGATCCAGAGCCGGATGCGCACGGGGCTCGTCACGAACCTGGGAGCGCGCGAGCCCGAGGAGTTCGGAGCGATGTACAAGCGGGCGTACTTCGTGGACTGGCCCGCACTGAACCGGCACAAGGCTAGCCTCCTGCCCAGAATCGAGTGGCTCGTGGACGCGCAGGATCCCGGCCGGCCCACGATGATCCCGGGCGATGCGCTCCGCTCGGCTCTCGGGGAGATGTCACGCAGCTACTTCCGCGTGAGGCCGTGGTTCTTTCCCGGCCCCTGGGGCGGGCACTGGATGAGGCGGCGCTTCCCCGGACTCGACCAGGACGTCCCCAACTACGCGTGGTCCTTCGAGCTGATCGCGCCGGAGAACGGGCTGGTGTTCGAGAGCGACGGCCTCACGCTCGAATGCTCCTTCGACCTGCTCATGTTCCAGGATCATAGGAACGTGCTGGGGGAAGCGGCCGAACGCTTCGGCTACCACTTCCCGATACGCTTCGACTACCTCGACACATTCGGGGGCGGCAACCTCTCGATACAGGTCCATCCCCGGCCCGAGTACATCCGGGAACAGTTCGGGGAGACGTTCACGCAGGACGAGTCGTACTACATCACAGACTGCGTTCCGGGGGCGCACGTGAACCTGGGCTTCACCAACTCGGCGAGCCCCAGGGAGTTCCGCGAGGCGGTCGAGCGCTCGCGGCGCACGGGTGAGCCCATCGAGGCCGAGCGGTACGTGCACTCGGTCGAGTCGCATAGGCACAACCTCTTCCTGATCCCGAACGGCACGATACACGGCAGCGGGGTGAACAACCTCGTGCTCGAGATCAGCGCGACGCCCTACATCTACACGTTCAAGATCTACGACTGGGTCCGGCGCGACCTGGAAGGCAGGCTGAGGCCCCTGAACATCGAGCGCGCGTGGGAAAATCTGTACTTCGACCGCAGGGAGGAGTACGTGCGCGAGCGCCTGTGCCCCAGGCCATGCGTGATCCGAGAGGGCGAGGGCTGGCGCGAGCTGTTCCTGGGCACTCACGAGGCGATCTTCTACGCCGTGCATCGCTACGAGCTGGAGGCTCCGCTCGAGGCTCGTACCGGTGGCCGGTGCCACGTGATGAACCTGGTCGAGGGGGACGCGGTGCTGCTCGAGACGGAGAGCGGCCGGAGCACTCGGATCAACTACGCCGAGACGTTCGTCGTGCCCGCCGCGGCCGGCTCCTACCGCCTGTCCCCAGTCGGCGACCGGCCCTGCAGGGTCGTCAAGGCGTTCGTGAAGTAGAGAGGGAGAGCATGCAGGCCACTTCCCCAGACGTGACGGCATCCGGCACCGGGCGTGGGCACATCATAGACTTCCGATTTGCGCCGCCGTGGTCCTGGACCTCCATCTGCCGCCCGGACGACCCGTTCAAGACGCTCGTGCGGGAGGACGGCGCTCTGCTCTACGGGTTCCGGGCGCTGATGCCCCACTCGTGGCAGTTCGACCGCGTGGTCGAGCTCCGCCTCCGGACCCACCTCGCTCCGCTGGAGATAAATCAGACTACCGAGAGCGCCCGCGTGCCGGTCGTAGTCACGACCGATCGCTATCCTCACGCGACCCTCGAGCTCAGAGCGGCGGGACACCTGCACGACGGAGACCGCAGGACGGACGTGGTGCTCTGGCGGATCACCGCGTCCAAGGGCGAGTTCCCTGCCGCCCTGCACGTCGAGCCGCAGGAGTCGGGGAAAGTGTTCGTGGGGCAGGGCGCGGAGCTGTGGAGAGAGGTGTACTCGGTATCCTCAGGCGATATCCCCGGGCTCCGCGAGCCGGGCTTCGACTACGGAGCGCCTGCGCTCCTCGCGGATTCCGCGTGCCTCGTCCCCGATCACACGACCGGATTCCGGCCCGGCACGGCGCTCCTGACCGAGCCCCGGCTGCTCCGGGAGGGCGAGGCCGCGGAGGGAGCGCTGTTCTTCCCACTGAACCACGAGGCCACCGACGACTTCGATCTCGAATGGGCGAGGGGTGCGCTCGAGGTCGAGCGGACCTACTGGCAGGGGGCGGACCTGCGGAAGCTCGAGCTGCGCGTGCCCGACCCCGACGTGATGGCGATGATCGAGGCGTGCGCCCGGAACATCCTGCAGGCCCGAGAGGTACGCGACGGCCTTCCCGAGTATCAGGTGGGTCCCACGGTGTATCGGGGGCTGTGGATAGTGGACGGGCACTTCCTGCTCGAGGCCGCGCAGTTTCTAGGGCACGACGACGTAGCACGGACCGGGCTGCGGGCGCTCGAGCGCCGGGTCAGGCCGAACGGCGCGATCGAGGTGTTCCCGTTCCACATCAAGGAGACCGCGATCTCCCTGTTCACGATCGTGCGGCAGTGGGAGCTGTCGGGCGATGACGAGCTCATCGAGCGGATGTGGCCCTCGGTGCGAAGGGCGGTGGACTACATCCGGGAGCTGCGCGAGAGATCGAAGGAGCGCGGCCCCGAGTCACCCGAGTACGGGCTGATGCCTCCCGCGTTCGGCGACGGCGGCATCTCGGGCTCCCGGCCGGAGTACACGAGCGCGCTGTGGACGCTCGCCGGTCTGAAGGCGATCACCGGAGCCGCCGAGAGCCTCGGGCACCACGAGGACGCGGAGCGCTTCCGGGCCGAGCACGACGACCTGATGCGCGTCTTCCGAGAGCACGCGGCGCGCGACACGCGAGCGCTGCCGGACGGCACGCCGTACCTGCCGATGCTCACGCCGGGGACCGGCGAGCACATCCACATCCCGAGCTACGAGGGCGAGCCCCACCCGTGGGTCCGCGCCAACCCCGCCACCGCGACCTGGGCGCTTGCCCACGCGATCTACCCCGGCGAGGTGTTTGCTCCCGACGACCCGCTCGTACGGAGCTTCTGCCACCTGCTCGACCTCGTGGACGACGAAGAGGGTATGCCCGCGGAGACCGGGTGGCTGCCGTACCGAGCGCTATGGAACTACGCCGCCTCGTTCTACGCGCACGTCTGGATCTACGCGGGTCGTTCCGACAAGGCGGTGGACTACCTGTACGCGTTCGCGAACCACGCCGCGCCGACGCGCGTCTGGCGCGAGGAGCAGTCGCTCGCGAGCTGCCCGTACACCCAGATCACCGGCGACATGCCGCACAACTGGGCCTCCGCCGAGTTCATCCGCCTCGTGCGCAACCTCCTCGTCTTCGAGCGGGGGAACACGCTCGAGCTGCTGCCGGGACTGCCGCCCGAGTGGAGGGTGTCGGGGGAGCCGGTGGTGGTCGAGCGCACACCGACCAGGTTCGGCCCGGTGAGCCTCGGGTACGAGGAGGGGAGCGACGGCTACTCGATAGTCGTGGAGCGCGATCCCGAGTGGCGGCTCCAGCCGGAGCGCTGCGTCCTCCATCTGCCGACTGTGTCGGGAGGCGGCGGCACAGTTCTAATCGAGGGGGAGCGGGCCACGGCGCGAGCGGGCGAGGCAGTCCTGCTGCCGTGTGCTCGACAGATCACGATCAGAGTGACCGGGTAGGAGGGAAATATCATGAACGACAGAGACAGGCTTGATCGGCGCGGCTTCCTGCGCCTCTCAGCGCTGGCAGCTGCGGGCACGATGCTCGCCGCGTGCGGAGGCACCGCCTCCACGCCCGGCAGCGCGGGCACCACTCCCGGCACCGGGAGGTCTCCGACTCAGTCGGCTGCACAGCCAACACCCGGCGCACCGGGCGTCCCCACGGGAGTCCCGAGCGCGGCCCCGCGAGCTTCCGCGACAGGCACATCCGCGGCCGCTCCCGCCGGGCACGGCTTCGGCATCGCCACTCCCGTGGCTCCTCCAAGCAAGTACAAGGAGGCGCCAACCCTCGGCAGCCTGGTGAAGGCGGGGAAGCTGCCGCCGGTCGAGAAGAGGCTGCCGGAGAACCCTTACGTGGTGCCGCACCACTGGCTCCAGCCTGGCAAGTACGGCGGGACGATGAGCTGGGTGTGCTCCGACACGAGCGACTGGGCGACAGCTCACGACGTCCAGGAGAGCATGTACGGCCACTCGCCCGTGCGCTGGCTGAGGGACGGGCTCGAGGTCGGCCCCGGCCTCGCCGAGTCCTGGGAGGCGAACGAGGACCTCTCGGTCTGGACCTTCCACTTCCGGAAGGGGCTCAGGTGGTCCGACGGGCAACCCTGGACGGTGGACGACATCCTGTTCTGGTGGGAGGACGAGGTCCACAATAAGGAGCTGAATCCCACAGGAGGCACCCCGCTCGAGTTCAACTCGGGCAACGGCAAGCCGCCCCAGCTCAGGAAGGTGGACGGCCACACGCTCGAGATCCGATACGAGTCCTCCACGCCACTTGCGGTGGAGTACGCGGCGGTGTGGGTCAAGCGGGGCATCGGGCCACAGTGGATGGACTGCAAGCACTACATGAAGCAGTTCCACATCAAGTACAACCGAAAGCTCAACCCGAAGAAGTGGACGGACAACTTCTTCGCGAAGCAGGACTGGGCGACGAACCCCGACAACCCCACTATGACCGGCTGGAGACCCAAGCAGTACAAGAAGGGGAGGTTCTCCATCTGGGAGCGCAACCCGTACTACTGGTGCGTGGACCGCTGGGGCAACCAGCTGCCTTACCTCGACCGGATCACGGTGACGAACATCCAGGACCCGCAGGTGATGAGGCTCAACATTCAGCAGGGGAAGGCCGACTTCGTGCACGGTGCGTTCGTGGGTGTGTCCCTCAGCGACGTATCCACCATCAAGTCGTCGCCCGCGAAGCTGGACGTCCATCTGTGGGACGGAGGGACCGGCGCGGGCTCGGCCTTCTGGTTCAACCTGGACTACGCCAACAAGAAGTATCGAGATCTGTTCCGCAACCCCAGGTTCCGTCAGGCGCTCTCGCTCGCCTTCGACCGCAAGACCGTCATCAAGACGGTGTACTTCAACACGGGTGACGGTCCCACCACCGGGACGATGAGCCCGAAGGCGCTCGAGTTCAACGTGGACCAGGGGCCGCAGGTGTACAAGCAGTGGCGCGACAGCTACGTCGAGTACGACCCCGCGAAGGCGAAGAGCATGCTCGACGAGCTGGGGGTGAAGGACGTGGACGGCGACGGCTGGCGGGAGTTCCCGGACGGCTCGAAGCTCAGGATCACACTCGACTACACCACTCCCGGCGCCCCGGAACACCTGGGCAAGGACCAAGTTCTCCAGAAGAACTGGCAGGCGATCGGAATCAACGCGAAGATGAACCCGGTGAGTCCCACCGGCTACGGCGATCAGTGGGACGCGGGCAAGATGATGAGCAACGCCGCCTGGACCGCAAGCGACGGCCCGAGCCTGCTGCTCTACTCCTCGAACTTCGTGCCCGAGAACGAGCCGCTCCACTGGGCTCCGCTGCACACGCAGTACTACCTCCTGAAGGACACCCCTCAGGCGAAGAAGGAGCTGAACGTGGATCCGTGGAAGCGCCACCCGCCACGGCTCGCTCCCGGCGACAAGGAGTTCTGGAAGCCGGTTGGGCGGATGTGGGAGCTGTACGACAGGGCGAAGACTGAGACCGATCCGCTCAAGCGCAACAAGCTCGTCTGGGAGGTCGTGAAGATACACGTGACCGAGGGGCCGATGTTCCAGGGGACGGTCGCGAACACGCCGTACGTGGAGGTCGTCAACCAGGGGCTCAGGAACGTGCCCACGCGCGACGACCTGGGGAAGAACGGCTACCGCCACGGCTACGCCGAGCCCTGGATACATCCGACGCCCGCGGTGTACGATCCAGAGACCTGGTACTGGGACAACCCCGCGGAGCACTCGTAGCAGAGCTAGGCCGGCGACGGGGACGTTTCCCCTCACCGGCCTAGCCGCGATTGCACCCGATACCTGCACACTGGTAGCCTGAGAATCAGGGAAGCATCACCCCGAAGAGCGAAAGGAGCGCGTCCGAGGTGTACGAGGGCATCCGGACCATCTACCTGATCCACCACAGCCACACAGACGTAGGCTATACGCACGACCAGCCGGTGGTGTGGGACCTGCACCGACGCTTCCTGTATGCCGCGCTCGACGCGGCGGAGCGCACGGCGGACGCCGACGCGGACCACGCCTTCCGGTGGACGGTCGAGACGACGTACCCCCTGCTCCGCTGGCTCGAGTCGGCCTCGAGCCGGGACGTCGAGCGGTTCGTGGAGCTCGCCAGGGCGGGCCGGATCGAGGTGACGGCGATGCCGGTGAACATCACCCCGCTGTACGACACCGATCAGCTCGCCGAGGCCCTGCGTCCGGTTGAGAGGATACGCTCCGAGCTGGGCCTGCCCGTGCGCTACGCGATGAACAGCGACGTGAACGGACAGAACTGGCCGCTCGTGGACGTGCTGCTCAAGGCTGGCATCGAGGGCTTCACGATGGCGACGAACATACACTTCGGTGGCTCGCCGCTGTGGTGGCCCAACGCCTTCCGCTGGCAGGGGCCGAGCGGCCGCTCGATCCTCGCCTGGAACGGCTGGGACTACGGCTTCGCCCACGATCTCGGAGTGGACCGCGACCTGGATGGGCTCAGGGAGTCCTGGCCGCGCGTGGACGCCTGGCTCCGCGAGCGCCGCTATCCTCTGCCCGTGCTGATGCTGCAGCTCTACGACCGCTTCGGGGACAACGGCTCTGCGAGCGCGACCGTGTCCGGGTTCGTGCGCGAGTGGAACGAGAGGGTGGGCGAGCCGCGGCTCCGGCTCGCGCTGCCCTCGGAGTGGTGGGCCGCGGTCCGGGAGCACGAGGGCGTGCTGCCCGCCTGGCGGGGGGACTGGACCGACTACTGGAACTTCGGGTGCGGCTCGAGCGCACGGGAGGTCGCGATCAACCGCGCGAGCCGCCGAAGGCTCCGCGCTGCCGACGCCGCTTCGGCTGCTCTCTGCGGGGAGCACGAGTCCACCCGCGAAGGGGCTCAGGGCACCCGCGAGAGGGCGTGGCGCTCGCTGAACCTCTGGGACGAGCACACCTGGGGGGCGGACCACAGCGTCTGGCACCCCGAGTACGAGGACACCACCTCGCAGTGGCACCACAAGGCTCACTACGCATACGAGGCCCGCAGCCTCTCGCTCCTGCTCCAGCGCGACGCCGTCGCCGAGCTCGCGCGCAGGGTGGAGCGCGGGCCGGACGACGCGCTCCTCGTGTTCAACCCCACACAGTACCCGGTGCGCCTATCGGGGCCGCTGCCCTGGCACGCGCTCCACGGCATCAGGGGCAGGGGAGACGACCCGACGGCCCCGCGCCACTTCCTCGACCGCAGCTCCCTCGCACAGCCCGACACGCACCCAGGGTCAGGCGGCGAGATCTCCTATCTCACTGTCGAGCCCACGGACGTGCCGGCCCACGGCTACGCGGTCGTGTCGGAGTCGGATGTGCGGACCGAGGCGGCCAGAGTGGGCGACGATGCGGTGGTCGAGACCGCGAGCCACAGGGTCGAGCTGGACCGCGAGCGCGGGGGCATCCTGAGCTGGCGCAGCAAGAGGCTCGGACGCGAGGTCGTGGACCGGGACGCGCCCTGGCCTCTCGGCGGCTGGGTACGCGAGGCTCCAGTGCCCTCTCCGGACCTCAGCCACCCCCGCCGCGCGTTCTGGGCTCCCGTCGAGCGCAGGCTCGGTCTGGAGCGCGGCTGGAGGCCCGGCTGGAAGGCCGAGCGGACGGGGCCGTCCCGCCTGCTCGAGCACCGCGCCGAGCGCCTGTCGGACGGCGTGACCATAACGCAGCGGCTCGAGCAGCCATCGGGCCGAGCCCTCATCCAGCGGGTATACGTCCCCGAGCACGAGGAGTGGATCGAGATCGCCGCCGAGTGGGAGATGGGGCTCGAGACCGACCCGGAGGCGACGTACGTGGCGTTCCCGCTCGCCGTGGCCGGCCCAACCGCCCGCGTGGACCTCGGCGGACAGGCGATGCGCGTCCACGAAGACCAGCTGCCGCGCGCCTGTCGTGACTACTACACCGTGCAGGGGTGGGCGGACCTATCGAACGAGGAGATGGGAGTGACGGTTGCCACCCCCGACGCGCCGATGGTGCAGCTCGGCGGGTTCAACTTCGGGGCGAACCTGGAGAGTGTCGAACTCGAGCGGCCGATGATCCTGGGGTGGGTCACGAACAACTACTGGGAGACGAACTTCCGGGCGCACCAGCCCGGCTGGGTGCGCGCCCGGTACCGCCTGCTGCCGCACACCGGACCTTTCGACGAGGCGGAGGCACACCGGTTCGCGAGCGAAGCGTCGTCGCCGCTCGTGTTCCAGCACCTGCACGAGACTCCCGTGGAGGGAACCTCGTGGCCGCGCGAGGGATCGCTGCTCCGCCTGCCCTCCGCCCCGGTGCTCACGCTGCACGTCTGGCCGGACGGGGACGACATCTGCCTCCGGATACTCAACGCCTCCGACACGAGCACCGAGACCGAGGTCGGCTCGGGCGTGCTCGGGATAGACTCGGCCGGGGCGTGCGACCTGTTCGGCGCGCCCCTAAGCGCGCTCGAGGTGAGGGACGGCTTGGTCTCGCTTGTGCTCGGGCCACGGGAGCTCCGGACGCTGCGGCTGCGGGTCGCGGGCTGAGAGATAATCCATTCACCAGGAAACCGTCCGAGTAGGGCGGATTACCGATCGTGCGAGCAGCTGACCTGGCGGCCGGCTCGTGCCCTAATCCGCATCACGTCCGGTCGGGGAGCGCTCGTACGTCACGAGCATCGCCCGGAGGCGCTCGAGGATCATCTCCCGGAGCTCCCCCGGCTCCGTGACCTCGATCTCCGGGCCCAGGCGCAGCGCGTACTGCATCGCCTCGTGCGCCCGCTCGAACTGCACGAGCATGGGAGACCAGCCCTCCTCGTCTGGCGGAAGCTCGCGCTCCAGCTTCGCGTACCGGCCCACGTTCCGAGCTTCCTCGAGCGCGTCGGGGCGAGCCCGTAACGTCACTGGGTACTGCCTCAGCCGTTCGCCCAGACTGCTCGAGGACCACCTCCAGAACTCGGCGAGATCGAAGCCGCGAGGGCGTTCGCTGCGCTCTTCCAGCAGCTCGGCCCCGCGCACTCGCGACACCCTGTAGGTGCGCGGCTCACCGTCCACCGATGCTACCAGGTACCACACGCTCGCCTTCGCCACCAGGCCGAGCGGGGCGACCACGCGCTCCACGACGCTGTCGTCCGTGCGCTGGTAGGTGAGCCGCAGCCTGCGCTCCTGCCACACGGCGTCCTGGATGGTCCGCAGGTGCTCGGTGGACTCCTCTGACTGGAACCAGCCGGCGGGGTCGACGTGGATCCGCTGCCTCGCCAGCTCCGCTCCGCGCTGATAGGCCGAGGGGATAGCGGCGAGCAGCTTGATGAGCGCGGCCTCCGACGCCTTGTTCAGGCCCAGGTCCGCGAGCAGCCGGGTCTGGCCCGAGACGAAGAGCGAGAGAGCCTCCTGCTCGCTCAGTCCGGTCAGGTCGGTCCGATACCGCTCGAGGAGAGCCCAGCCCCCTCCGCTGCCGCGCTCGGCGTACACGGGCACGCCCGCCGCGCTCAGCGCGTCCATGTCCCTGTAGATCGTCCGCTCCGAGACCTCCAGCCTCCGCGCGATCTCCTTTGCCGTGAGGCGCCTGTGCACCTGCAACAGCAGCAGGATGGACAGCAGCCTGTCTCCGCGCACGCTCGACCCTCCGCCACGCGTCCCGATACTCCTGCAGAGTACCAGAAAGCCCGACGACGAGTGTCAGGATGCCTGACGTATAATCGGACTGGCTCAGGGGATACGGGAGAAGGGGATGCCGAGCAACCGGACCGAGGACAGGCCGCTCGCCCCGCTGGGACGCACACCGGGAGAGGGATGGTGCCTGGGATGATCGAGTGGGCGGTGCTGTTCCTCGTCGTGGTGGCGTTCGCGTGGAACCTGGGCGTCCACTACACGGGCGCGGTGATGGGCATGCCCTACTCCGCCCGGGCCGTGTCGCTCTGGCCCGCGCTCGTGCTGATCGCCCTCTTCGCCGCGCTCGGGGCGACCCTCGCGAGCGGCGGGGTCGAGGAGACGGTCGGGCTGCACATAATCAGCGAGCGCCAGGTGACGGTGCCCGACGCGATCGTGATCGTGCTCGCGGCGGGCGGGCTCACGACGCTGTACAACTACAGGAAGGTGCCCACCTCCACGATCCAGATCCTCGTCTTCTGCGTGGTGGGCACGGGGCTGGCGGCGGGCATCCCCATCCACTGGGACACCATCGGCCGCCTCGCGCTGGTGTGGGTCATCGCCCCCTTCGCCGCGTGTATTCTGGGCTTCGTCTTCACGAGGCTGCTGGACCTCGTGGTGCCTCCAGCGGCCTCCCGCATCCAGGTCGAGGCGCAGGTGAGGCCGCTGTTGTCCACCGACGCGGCTGCGAGCGAGCGGGTCGCGTCGCGCTGGTTTCCGGTGGTCGCTCAGCCGCTCGCGCCCGAGGTGCTGAGCACGGCGAAGCTCTCGGCGCGTGCACCGCTCGGGATCACGCTCGCGGCGCTGCGCCTGCTGCCCGGACTCCTGCTGCTCGTCGGCGTCGCCGCGTCGTTCGTGATGGGCGCGAACGACGTCTCGAACGCGACCGGTGCCTTCGTCATGACCCACGCGTTTCCGATCCGGGTCGCCGGGCTGATCGGCGGACTCGCGATGGCGGTGGGGGCACTCACTTGGGGACGTCGCATCCTGCACACGGTCGCGTTCGACGTAGTTCGGATGGACCTCGCGATGGCGAGCGCGGCCCAGGGAGTGCAGGCGCTGGTCGTGATCGCGGCGGTCGCTCAAGGGTTGTTCACCTCGATGAATCAGGCGCTCATAGGCGCGATGGCGGGCACCGGCCTCGCACGCGGACGCGAGACCGTGCAGCGCAGGCAGATCATCGGGATCTTCCGCGGCTGGCTCGTGGGTCCGGTCTCCGGGATGGCGCTCGCCTACGCGCTCGAGTGGCTCGCCCGCCGCATCATCGGGTGAGCCCGCCGGATATCAGAGCGTGCTGTTCGCGCTGATCTCGACAGGACGCCGAGACTACAGGCGCAGGTAGCGCTCGACGGGCAGCACGAACACTACCGCGCCTCCGATCTCGATCTCGGCCAGGTAGTCGGAGGGCTCCTCCTCCAGACCCAGCTCGCGCGGCGCCTGCATCGGCACGGTCGTGCGCGTGCGACAGGTCTTCCAGAGTAGCGACCTGAGCTCCGCAAGCCGAGCGTCCTCGACACCGATGAACACGGTCGCGTTCCCCTCGCGTAGGAAGCCCCCCTGAGACTGGATCAGCGTCGCGGCGAAGCCCTGATGGTTCAGCGCGTCCAGCAGGACCTTCACGTCCTGAGCGCTCACCACGACGACCACAAGCTTCCAGTGCCTCACCTTCGTCCTCGTAGCCTCCACATCGTCCGTGCCCGGCCACCACGCGCCCCCAGTGTGGTGTCGAGCTGCGGGAACAGCACCTCGTACAGGGCGTACCTCAGCACCGAGCGGCACATCCGGACGAGCCCGCGCCTCGGCCCCCTCCGCCTCACCAGGTCAGGTCCACCTCGTGCACCGACTCGAGGAACCTGGAGACGAGAGCGACCGAGGCATCAATGTCGCCGATGTCCGCTGTCTCGTTCATGGTATGGACGTACCGGGTCGGGATCGAGATGGTGATGACCGGAACGCCCGCGCGGGATTGCTGGATGCCGCTGGCGTCCGTGCCGCCGAACGGGAGTATCTCCATCTGGTGCCTGATACCGTGTCCGCGAGCGACCTCCGCGAACGCACGCACGAGCCTGGGGTCCGAGATCGAGCCCCGGTCCATGAGTTTGATCGCCGTGCCCTCTCCGAGCGAGGTCACCTTGCGGGCGTCGTCCGAGCCGGGAACGTCCTGCGCCGCGGTGACGTCCAGCGCGATGCCGATCTCGGGCTCGGCCCCGAACGCGCTCGTCCGGGCGCCCCGGACGCCCACCTCCTCCTGCACCGCGACTACCGCGTACACCTCCGCCTGCACCTGACGGGCCTCCCTGAGCGCCTCCAGCAGCACGTACACCCCCAGCCGGTCGTCCAGGTACGGCGAGGCGAAGCGCGTGTCGGTCACCTCGGGCTCGCGGTGGAACGAGACGGGGTCTCCGACCGATACGTTCGCCTTCACGTCGTCGGCGGGCGCTAGCGGGTCCACGAACAGGTCCTCAATCTTCGGGGGCTCCTCATTGCCCGGCGGCTTCATCGTCGAGGTCACGAGCCCCACGTACTCCTTCCGGCCCTGCACGAGCACGCGCTGGGACAACAGGCTCTGCGGTCGGACGCCTCCCACCGGCGAGAGCCGCAGGAACCCCTTCTCATCCACGTGCGACACAAGGAACCCGATCGTGTCCATGTGGGCATCGAGCATGACCCGTGGACCGGTGCCGCGCCGGACGCCCACGAGGTTCCCCAGAGCGTCCGTGCGCACCTCGTCCACGAGGGGCGCGAGCTCGCCGCGCACGACATCCCGGATGCGCTCCTCGCGCCCGGAGATGCCGGGGGTTGCGACGAGCCTCCTGAGTAGTTCGCTGTTCAACGCATTCACTCCTTCGACGTGATACGGGACAGGGCTGCGCTCAGCCGCCCGAGGGCGCAATGAGGGCCAGCTGGTCGTGGTTCACGACCTCGTCGTAGTCCTTGTGACCGAGTCTGGCCTCGATCTCCGAGGTGTGCGCGCCCTCGATCTTCGCGAGCTCGGATGCGCTGTAGTTGACGAGCCCCTTCGCCACGAGGCCGTCCGGCCCCTCGATGCCGACGAGGTCCCCGCGGTCGAAGGCGCCCTGATGGCTGGTCACGCCCCTGGGGAGCAGCGACCGCCCGGCGCGGAGAGCGCGCACGGCACCCTCGTCCACGCGTATGCGTCCCCTGGCTCGCTGGTGCAGGAGCCATCCGCGCCGGGCGGCTCCCGGTCGGGAGGCGAACCTCGTGCCGGTCGGCTCTCCCCTCAGCCACCGCTCGAGCTCAGTTCCACCGCCTCCGAGGACTATCGTCTCGATGCCCGCGTCCGTGGCGATCCTCGCCGCCTGCAGCTTGGTCCGCATCCCGCCCGTGCCCCGGGAGTCCCGGCTGTCGCCCGCCAGATGCTCCACCTCGCCCACGCACTCGACGTAGGGGATGCGCTCGGCCGCCGGATCGCGCCGCGGATCGGCTGTGTACAGGCCGTCCACGTCCGTCAGCAGGAACAGCCGGTCGGCGTCCACGAGGTACGCCACCCAGGCGGAGAGCGTGTCGTTGTCCCCCACCTTCAGCTCGTCGGTCGCGACCGTATCGTTCTCGTTGACGATGGGCACGACGCCGAGCCTGAACGCGGCCTCGAGGGCGTGCTTCGCGTGAACGAAGCGGGTTCGGTCGTGGACGTCGTCGGCGGAGAGGAGGAACTGGGCCACCGGCCTCGGGGCGAACGCCCTGGCCCAGTCCTGCATCAGCACCGCCTGCCCCACCGCCGCGAGCGCCTGCTTCTCGGGCAGACCCCGCGGGCGCTTCCTGCCCAGCAGCCCGCAGCCCGACGCCACGGCTCCGGAGGAGACGATAGCTACCTGGGGGCACAGCAGCTGGGCCGCGCGTGCGATGGCCCACATCCTTGGAGGGTCTATGCGTCCCGAGGCGTCGGTGAGGCTGCTCGACCCCACCTTGACGACGGCCCTCCTCACCGCACCTGGCCCTCG
The DNA here is from genome assembly GCA_902810765.1 of Chloroflexota bacterium. Lineage (GTDB taxonomy): Bacteria > Chloroflexota > Chloroflexia > Thermobaculales > Thermobaculaceae > CADDYR01. The sequence goes on along the minus strand of CADDYR010000054.1, from coordinate 2,731 downwards.
CCGGTGACTCGGTACTGGTAGCTCACGATCTCGCGCAGGCCCATCGGGCCGCGAGCGTGCAGCTTCTGCGTGCTGATGCCTATCTCCGCACCGAAGCCGAACTCGAAGCCGTCGGTGAAGCGCGTGGAGGCGTTGACGTAGACCGCCGCGGCGTCTACCGAGCTCTGAAATCGCGTGGCCGCGTCGAGCGAGCGCGTGGCTATCGCCTCGCTGTGCCCCGAGCCGTGCCGCGCGATGTGTTCGAGCGCGTCGTCCAGCGAGTCCACCACCCGTACCGCGATCACGCGGTCGAGGAACTCCGTGTCCCAGTCCTCGTCCGATGCCGACAGGACATGTGCGTTGAGCGCACGGGTGTGCTCGTCCCCCCGCACCTCCACGCCCGCGTCCTCCAGGGCGCGGAGGGCGCGAGGCAGAAACTCCGGCGCGATCTCGCGGTGGACGAGGAGCTTCTCGAGCGCGTTGCACACGCCCGGCCGCTGGCACTTGCCGTTCAGGAGCAGTCCGAGAGCCATGTCTGGATCGGCGTCGCGATCCACGTACAGGTGGCAGTTGCCCACGCCCGTCCCGATGACCGGCACCCGCGCGTTCTCCATCACGTGGCGGATGAGCCCCGCGCCGCCGCGGGGGATCACCAGGTCCACCCTGCCCCTCGCGTGCAGGAGCCGGGTCACGGCCTCGCGGTCCGCCGAGTCCACGAGCGCGACGGCGTCCTCCGGAAAGCCAGCCCCGCACAGCCCCCGACGCATCGCCCGCACGAGGGCCCGGTTGCTGTCGAGCGCGCTCGCCGAGCCCCTGAGCACGACAGCGCTGCCCGCCTTCAGGCAGAGCGCCGCGGCATCCACGGTCACGTTCGGCCGCGACTCGTACACGATCCCGATCACGCCGAAGGGCACGGTCACCCGCTCGATCAGCATCCCGTTCGGATGGCGCCAGCCCTCGAGCACGCGCCCAAGGGGATCCGGCAGCCCGATCACCTGCCGGATCCCCTCGCGCACGCCCTCCATCTTCTCGGGGTCCAGGGTCAGGCGGTCGATGAGGGAGTCAGGGGTGCCCTTCGCGCGCTCCCGCTCCACGTCCCGCGCGTTCGTCTCCAGGATATTGGGCTCCGCGTCGCATAGCGCTCGGCAGATACAGTCCAGGGCACGGTCCCGATCCAGCCCGGGAAGCTTTCGGCTGGCGACCCTCGCCCTATCGAGAAGCTGCTCCAACGAATTCATGCCCCAAGTATACTCGAAGCCACCCGCCCGGCGCGCCCGTCCAGCCGACAGGGTAAAATGTCTTTGTGAGACATCGAGGACTTACACGCGGAGACGCGGCGAGGCTGCTGGCCCTCGTCATCACAGTGCTGGCTCTCCCGGCGTGCACCATGTCCGGCGCGGGAGGCTCTCCGAACGCGCAGGGCGCCGATGGCCCGGCCCTTGGAGCCACTCCGATGAGCGAGGACGCGGGACATCAGATATTGGTGCGCGTCAGAGGCAGCGGCGAGAAGGCGATGATCACCTACACGAACGTCCACGGCGGCCAGAGCTCGGAGGTCGTGTCGCTACCATGGAGCCTGAAGTATCGGTACGGCGAGCTCGCGGCTCCGTACGTGTACGCAGAGGTGGTGAACGGGAAGGCGGGCTCCAAACTCGAGTGCAGCCTGTACGAGGATGGGAAGCTGATCTCCAGCCACACGGGCTCCGGCGCACGGGCGAACGTGTACTGCTCCCGCGAGCCCTCCCAGCTCAACATCCGCATGCCGTAGCGCATCCGCCAGGGTTAGCCTGTCTGGATCACGGGCCGGTTATCACCGCCAATGTTGCTACGGGGGGAGGTGCTAAGCACCTCTATAGACCCAAGGGCAGCCGTCGAAGTATGAAGTATGTCGTTACACTCCCAGGGGATGGTCTGACCCAGTCCATCTCTCCGTGCATTCCGACGGAAGCGCCATTACCGTCCGAGTACAAGCCATCCAGCTCGACGTTCATACTCTTCCAGCCGCCGCGCTTCGGCACGTCGTCGTACTCGTAAGTCTGGTTTGGAGCCACCTTCACGTTCCTCACGACGACCCTCCCCTTCCGGAGCTGCCTCGCCTGCTCGTTGATGTCGTGGTAAAACCTTCTCGCTCGGAGCAATACGATCTTGCCGGTGGTGATTCGCGTAGGTGGTGTCGTTCTTGACGGTTGCGCCGGCCAGCACCGAGTCGTCCCTGCGGGCGCACCGGATCTGGACCGTGACCAGGTCCCACCCACTCCCCGGGGCAGTCGGCGAGGGAACGGCTTGCGTGAACTCGCTTTGTTTCGAGGTGCCTCCGGAGCTGCTGCAGGCCGCCATCATCGGGAGCAGGAGCAGAGCCGCGAACAGTCCGTGTGCCAGTTTGCGGTGCATCCTCAGCCGCCTCCACCGCGTGTGGGCCGAGAGATCGGAATCGGCTCCGCCGGGATCGCTGCCATCGGTGGGGGTGCCGCGCCGAGGTTGATTTACATATACCACGCTCCACACGGTGCTGCAAGCCGGGGGCTGGAAGTGGCGATGCGGAACGGGTACAGTGGAGCCGAAAGCACAAGGAGCGATGATATGAGCAGCGAGCGTCAGGGCAGACGGTGGACCGAGGAGATCGAGGTCACGGGACGCGAGCTCGTCGGACTGATCGAGGACCTCGTGAGGGAGGGCAGCGTCCGCCGGATCATCATCCGGAATCAGGAGGGGCAGGAGCTGATCGAGATCCCGGTGACGATCGGCGCCGCGG
>CADDYR010000053.1 GCA_902810765.1 Chloroflexota bacterium | reverse complement strand
GCCGCAAGCTGGCCGCGGGGCACCCCGTCCCGCGCGGCGGCGTCTGGGAGCGGCTTGCTGCGGGAGCGGAGTTGCTGAACGACCTCGGCGGGTTCGCGGAAGCCCGGGAAATCGACGGCGCGCTCGTCATCCAGGGCTGGAGCTGCCCGCTCGCCGCAGTGGTGGTGCAGCATCCCGAGATCTGCCTCCTCGCCGAGTCGATGCTGACCGAGATCGTCGGCCTGCCGGTCCAGGAGCGGTGCGACCGACGAGAGCCGCCGCGCTGCTTCTTCGTTGTCGCCACCGGTCCGGAGGACACGAGCCCAAGGGCTCGGAGGAGGGGCGGCACGAGCCCCCGGCGGTGAACAAGTCTGCTGCCCGCGTCGCGTCGTTCCAGGTGTATCTTCTTCGGCATAATCAGCTAGTATACACCCGGAAACAGTATGACTCAGGAGACCGCGACCAGCATCATCGGGGAGCGGGCTGAAGAGATTCTCCCGTCTCAGCGTCGAAGAGACCGATGCCGTCGGTCATGACGCCAAGCTGCACTGCCTCTCCTGCCACAAAGCCCTCCGCTCCCGCCTCGAGGGCGGCGGTCAGGACCTCGCTACCGCCGAGCCTCAGGGTGATGAGCGTCTCACCGATCAGGGGTTCGACGTTGGCTACCTCGCCCGTGACGACGCCCTCGCCTCGCATCGAGGAATCGGGTCGCATCGCGTCGGGCCTGATACCCAGGATCACTTGGGCTTTGCCGTAAGCGTCGAGGATCGGGTTCCAACTTCGGGGCAGGCTCACGGAGGCCCCATCGGAGACCACCCTGTACCGCTCATCCTCGCGGTGCAGAGCGCCCGTCAACAGGTTCATCGGAGGGGTCCCGATGAACCTCGCGACGAAGGTGTTGGCCGGGCGGTCCAGCAGGTCCTCCGCCGTGCCCACCTGCTGCAGCCTGCCGTGAGATATGACACCTATCCGGTCGGCCACGGCTATCGCCTCCGACTGGTCGTGCGTCACGTACAGGCTCGGCCGTCGCTTCCTCCGGTGGATCTCGAGGATGTTCCGCCGAGCCTGGTGACGGAGCTTCGGGTCGAGGTTCGAGAGCGGCTCGTCGTACAGGTAGGCGCTCGCGTCCCGCGCCATCGCCCGGGCCAGCGCCACCCTCTGCTGCTCACCGCCTGACAGGTCCACCACCCCCAGTCGGAGCATGTCCCCGAGGCCAAGGACCTGAGCTACCTCCGTCACGCGCCTGCGGACCTCCTCTCGAGGGGTGCCGCGGGCCTCTAGGCCGTAGGCTATGTTGCCGTACACGTCCATGTTCGGGTACAGCCCGTACTCCTGAAACACCACCGCGAGGTCGCGCTCACGGGGTGGCAGCCCGGTGACCTCGCGCCCCGAGATCGCGATCCTGCCGGCGTCGGGCCTCTCCAGACCGCAGATCAGCCTGAGGACCGTCGTCTTGCCGCCACCCGACGGACCTAGGAGCACGAAGAACTCCCCCTCAGCGACCTCGAAGCTGACGTCGTCCACCACCGTCTCGCCGCCGAACGCCTTCGTGAGCCCGACGATCTCCAGCCCGGCCATCCGTCACCTCCTCCCGGTGCCCCCGGGCGCCCGCCCGAGCAGGTGTACGCACATCTCGACGTGCAGCAGAGCCACCACGACCGGCACGATAAGGAAGAACCCCCCGACCGAGGCGACGCCGACCGCCAGGGCCGAGGTCGCAACCGCGCAGATCGCGAGGCTCTGGAGCGGGTAATGCCACACGAGCTCGGCCGATCCGCGCGCTATCCCCACCGACCCGAGCTCGGGCTCGAGCACGAGCAGCGGCCCCCAGTACACGGAGCACACGTACCACAGCAGGCACAGCAGCGTCACGAGTGTGGTGACGGCGGGCGCCGGGACGAGCATCCCGGTCCAGGCCAGCACGCCGAACAGCCCGAGCAGCGGGGTCAGCCTGAGTAGGCTCGGTAAAGCCATCTCTCTGGCGACGCCCAGCGCGAGCTCGACGCTAGGGGGTTCGCCTCGTGCTGTCGAGAGCATCAGCGCGTACAGTGCGCCGGTCGCCGGGATGATGAGAGTCGCGCTGTACAGTAGCATCGCCGCGCGCAGCCACGGTGGCAGCCCGGGAAAGGCGAGCGCGAGCACTCCCGGCAGCAGCTGCATCGACCACGCCGCGTTCAGCGCGACCATCCGCTCCAGGTTGTCGCGGACGACCGCGAACGTTTCCCATATGGGTCCCCGCCGCTCGTCGCGGGAGCCGGTGTCCCACAGGAAAGGCACTGCCTACGCTCCGTGCAGCAGCGACAGCTCGGTCTCGGGATCGAACAGGTGGACGTTCCTCGCGTTCACCGCGAGCGGCACCTCCTTGTCGAGATACGTGGACGGCATCCTCACCTTGAAGGTGGCGACGAAGTCCCTGGGCTCTGCCTCGAGCGTGCTCAGGTACGTGGTACTGCCGGCAGAGGTTGGCTCGATCACGTTCACGACGCCGCGCAACGTGTTCTCCTGGTTCACCGGAAAGGGTGCCATCCGGGGCACGTGCAGGTCCTCGGGGCGAATCCCGAGCCTCAGCCTCTTCCCCACATGACCGGCCAGCACGGGCCTCATCTCGTCCGGCAGACGCAGCCTGAACGCTCCGGACGAGGCCACCAGTCGCTCCCCCTCGAGCCGGAGCTCGACATCGAACAGGTTCATGCTCGGTGTGCCTATGAAGAACGCGACGAAGAGGTTGCGGGGGCGCTCGTACAGCTCGTGTCCGGTGCCTATCTGCTCGAGCCTGCCGTCCCTCATTACCGCTATCCGGTCGCCCAGCGCCATCGCCTCCGACTGGTCGTGCGTCACGTACAGGCTCGGCCGGCGCTTCTCCTCGTGCAGCGCGAGCACGTCCTCCCGCGCCTGGTGCCGCAACTGTGCATCGAGGTTGGAGAGGGGCTCGTCGTACAGGTAGAGCTCGGCGTCGCGGACCATCGCGCGAGAGAGCGCGACCCTTTGGCGCTCGCCTCCCGAGAGCTGGCGTGGCTTGCGCCAGAGGAGGTGCTCGATCCGGAACTTCCTGGTCGCCTCCATTACCCGCCGGTGGGTCAGCGCGCGGGGCGTGCGGCGCGACCTGAGGCCATAGGCGACGTTGTCGTAGACGGTCATGTGCGGGAAGATCGCGTAGTCCTGGAACACCATCGCAACGTTCCGGTCGCGCGGACGCACCCGGTTCACCACCCGCTCGCCGAAGCGGATCTCTCCCTCCGTCGCGGCCTCCAGCCCCGCCAAGAGCCTGAGCGTCGTGGTCTTGCCGCAGCCCGACGGCCCCACGAGCACGAGGAACTCGCCGTCGTTCACCTCGAAGCTGACGTCGTCGACGGCGACCTTCTCGCGGAAGCGCTTCACCAGGTTCTCGACCGTGACCCTACCCATATCTTGCCCTTCTAGAACAGCTCGAGTGCACCCGGGGCCCGCAGGGTGTCCTCACCCTCGGCCGAGAAGTAGCAGGCCCGGCCCCAGTCGGGCGTAGCCTGCACGGATTCGGTCTCCGGATAGTCCAGGGGGGCCGCGATCGCCACACTCGCGCCGGCCAGCTCCCCGTACAGGAAGGATGCCCTCTCGGTCGGTATGCGCTCCACGTGCCGCAGCGGGATCCGCACTCCGTCAGCCGAGTCGAGCGCCCAGCCCTCCGGGCGCACGCCCACACGCACCTCCCCGGAAGGCAGCATGTCCGCCACGTCGTCCGGAAGGTCCCACCCCTGCCCCTCGACGGTCACACGGCGGGCCTCCACTCGGGCAGGCAGGATGGTCATGGGCGGGGAGCCGATGAAGCGTGCGACGTACAGGTTGGCCGGGTCGTAGTAGAGCTCGTCGAAGGTGCCGACCTGCACGATCCTTCCGTCGCGCATCACGGCGATCCGGTCGCCCATGAACACGGCCTCCTGCTGGTCGTGTGTGACGTACAGCGTCGTGATCCCGAACCTCCGCAGGAGCTTCTTGATCTCGACTCGCGTGCTCTCGCGAAGCTTCGCGTCGAGGTTGGAGATCGGCTCGTCCATCAGGAACAGGCTGGGATCGCGCACTATGCATCGGCCTATCGCCACCCGCTGCTGCTCGCCGCCGGAGAGGCTCGTGGGTATTCGCCCGAGCAGGGAGTCGAAGCCCACGCCCATGATCTCGGCGACCTCGCGCGTGCGCCGCTTGGCCTCCTCGTCGGAGCGGCGGTGCACCTGGAAGTAGTACGCGAGGTTGCTCTTGCCCCTCATTGAGGGGTACAGTGCGTAGTCCTGGAACACCATCCCCACACCCCGCTCCTGGGGCCGAACGCCGGTCACGTCCTCCCCATCGTACAGCACCCTGCCGCTGTCGGGTGTTTCCAGTCCCGCCACGACCTTGAGGAGCGTGCTCTTGCCGCATCCCGAGGGCCCCACCACGCACACGGTCTCCCCGTCCTCTATGCTCAGCGTGACGTGATTCAGCGCGGGAGGCCGAAGGGGCCTCCCGGTGATCGTCACCGCGTCCGCGGTGTCGTAGCTCTTCACCACATCCTCTACGTCTACCCTCGCCACGGGTCCACTCCTACTTCAGCCCCCTGATCCGGATGCCCCTCAGCAGGTACTCGCGGCACACGAGGAACGCCACGAACACGGGCAGCGACTGGAGCAGCCCGAGCACCATCAGCCCGTTCCACGACAGCCCCGCCTCCATCAGCTGCTGCATCTGCTGCGACTGCGCGAACGCCTGCTGGGCGTTCGTCGTGCCCACCTGCTCGAACTTCTGGATGAGCGTGTAGATCTCCACGCTCATCGGCACCTTGCTGGGGGTCTGCAGCACGATGAGCGGCCACAGGAACTGGTCCCAGGCGCTCGAGAACATCCCCCAGACCGCGACCGCGTATACCGGCACGCTCATCGGCAGCACTATCCGCCGGAAGATGTTGAACTCGGAGCCGCCGTCCACCCTCGCCGCCTGGATCACCGAGTCGGGGATCGTGTCGAAGAAGCCCTTGAACAGCAGAAAGTTGAACCCACTGAACACCCCCGGCAGTATGACCGCCCAGGCAGTATCCCAGATCCGCACCGTCGGAAACGGGGTGCTGGTGCCGGGGATCATCGGCGGGGTGGGCAGCGGGAAGGGCCAGTTCCGGGTGAGCAGGAAGTTCGGGATGAGGGTGAGGGCATCCGGCATCATCATGGTGCCTATGAAGAAGATGAAGGACCACCGTGCGATCGCTCCCCTCTGCAGCTTGCTGTTGGCGTAGGCGGCGAAGGACGTGATCGGCACGCCGAGGAAGAGCGTGAAGCCTGCGATGAACAGCGAGTTCTTGAAGTACAGACCGAGAGGACCGTCGAGCAGGGCAGCCGCGGCAGCGTTGTTGCCCCGCACCAGGCTGTACACCAGTCTCCACGCCGCGAGGGTCGGGTGCTCCGGCCACCACGTCGGGGGGAAGGCGAGCACCTCGAAGCTGCTCTTCAGGCTCGAGATGATCATGAAGTAGAAGGGGAACAGGTGCAGGAGGATGCCTATGCACAGGATCGCCACCACACCCCACCAGGCCGCCCGCACGCGCCACTGCTGGCGTCCGACTCTCGGGAACAGCATCTCTCGCCTCCTCTACTACGACTCGCCCCCGCCGTGCCGTGATCTCAGCTTCCCAAGCCGCCCTTGGGGCGCATCGGGGTCGTCCGTGAAGAAGACTCTGTAGATCACGACCAGCGCCATCACGACCAGGAACAGGTACACCCCCAGTGCGGTGGCGTCGTTGTACCTGAGGTACTGGAGCAGGTCGTACAGGTAGAGCACGACCGTCCGGCTCGCGCCGCCGGGACCGCCGCCCGTCATGATCTGCTGCTGCTCGAACGACTGCGAGCTGTCTATGAGCGCGAAGATGAGCATCATCGAGATGATCGGGCGCATGCGCGGCAGCGAGATCGTCCAGATCTTGCGCCAGAACCCGGCGCCCTCGACCTCCGCGGCTTCGTAGTAGGACTGTGGGATGCCCTGCAGCGTCGCCATGTAGATCAGGCCCGGGCCGAAGAATAGGAGCCCGGGGAACACCAGCCAGAAGTTCACCTGCGTGCTCGAGTTGAGGAAGGGCTGAGGGGGCAGGTGGAGCACCTGAGTGGCGACCCACTCGAAGAGGCCGTACTGGGCGTTGTACAGGTAGCGGAACAGCATCGTGCTCGCGATGCTGCTCAGGGGCAGGAACCACAGGATCATCATCCAGCGCATCGCCCGTCTGGGCATCTCCATCAGCAGGATCGCGACGATTATCGGCACGAGGAACGTCAGCACGATCGAGAGCCCGGCGTAGATGGCGGTCACCTTGAACGCCTGGGCGACGAGGGGGTCGTCCCACATTCGCACGTAGCTGTCCAGTCCGATGAACTGGACGGGGCCGCGGAACTGGGCGTTCGTGAGGCTGATCGCGAATGCAGCCAGCAGCGGGTACCAGCCCCAGTTAAGCTGGAACAGCACCGCGGGCAGCAGGAAGAGCCAGGACTCGAGCCTACGCCTTCCGCTGAGCCTCGGAGCGGCCACTGCCGTCCGTCCGACCGCTACGCTCTCCTGTACCGCCCGCACCTCGCTCTCGCTCGCCATCGCCCGCTCCCTTCCAGATCAGGCTTGGGACAGACTCCTCCGCAGCTGCCCCGTGCCGTGCGGACCGCCCTTCGCGCGGAGGCTATGGATCAAGCTCATTTTACAACCGCGGCGGACACGCCGACTCCCGCTCGACGAACGTGGTGTCCAGCACGATCGCCTGCGCAGGCGACGAAGGGTGTTCGACGCGCTCCATGAGGAGCCGCACGCCCTCCTGCCCCATCCGCTCGCGCTGGACCTGCATCGTGGTGAGCGCCGGCCTCACCATGCGGCCCACCTCGACCCCGTCGAATCCCACCACGGACACCTCCTCCGGCACGCGAACGCCAGCGTGCTGCAGCGTGTGCATCGCCTCGATCGCCATCTCGTCATTGCAGCACAGGAGCGCGGTAAATTCGGGGCGCTCGTGCTCCCTAAGGTACTCGCTCATCGTCTCGCTGACAGCGCCGGGGGCAGGGACGCCGCCGCACTCGATCACGACCGGTTCCAGCCCGAGGGCAGAGATGGCCCTGTTGTAACCCACTCGCCGCTCCTGGAAGCTGGAGTCCGTATCGGGACCGGCGAGCAGGGCCACCCGCCTGTGCCCCCACTCGGCCATCTTCGCCACGGCCCGGTACACGCTCCCCACGTTCTCGGTGAGCACACGGTCCAGCCCGAGGTGCGGCAGGTTGTTGTCCACCAGCACGATCGGCCGACCGAGCTCTTTGAACCCGAGCACTGCCGCCTCGGCGATCGTGCCCACGAGGAGGAAGGCGTCGGACTGAGCGTACTGCTGGGGGGCATCGGGGGTGGAATCGTCCATCTGCGTGTAGTGCAGCGCAAGCCCCCGGCGACGGCACTCCCTCTCCGCGCCGCTCATCACCCCGGCGTAGAAGGCGTTCGTCGGCTCGAACTGCATCGTGAAGGTTACCTGCCTGATCCCTGCAGCAGTGCCGTATACTCTCCTGGGGCGGTGCCGATATCCGAGCCTGGTCGCGGCATCGAGGACCTGCAGCCTCGTCTCCTCCGATACCTGCGGCGAGTGCCTGAGGGCAAGCGATACCGTGCTTACCGATATGCCGAGCTCCTCGGCGATGTCCTGCTGCCGTACGCCCGCGGATCCCAGTGCCGTCCCCTCCCTCGGTGAGCCCGAGCACCGACCGCGCGGAGCCGGTGCGCTCTCGATCCCGGGTTCCCATTGTACTAGATTTCATGAACCTTTGAAAGCCCCGGAGCTCGCCGTACCCGGCTCGCGCAACGCCCGGGCCATCGCGGGTCCACGTGTCGTTCATACGTGCAGTTCAACTGAGAATACGTGGAAACGCGTCTTCGCCGGGCTGCTGGCGAGCGGGCGGTACGTGGCTCGAATTTGAGGTGCGCTGCTCGTCCCGAGAGGCTCCAGGTGCCGTTGACAGCGTCTCGAATTCGATGTAACATCAGCTTGCTCGGAGCGTGCCGAGCGAGGTGGCTCGCGACCGATGCGCGTCGTGAGCCGGTCGTGCGCAGGGTGCAGTCCGCCGAAGTGGGCTGCGCCGATGGCTCGGAGGAAGGCGATGAAGGTCATCACTGTACGTTCAGGACGGGTACGCGGGGCGCTCACTGTCGCGCTCCTGGTGGCCCTCGCCGCGCTGCTCGGCCGTGTGGACGGCCCGGAGCCGGCGAGCGCGAAGCGGGTCACGGCACAGTGCTCGAACTCGCCCTCCGACGCGGCCGAGATCAATGCGGCCATCGCGAGCAGCAACGTGGGAGACGAGATCGTCATCGAGGGACAGTGCCTCATCGACCAGACGATCGAGCTCTTGGGCGACCGCTCGTACAGTGGGGAGAGCCGCACCGGCACCGTGCTGAGGCAGGCGGACGGCGCGAACCTCGACGCGATACTGGCCTCGGACAGCTACCTGGAGAACAGCCGGTACACGGGAACGCCGGTATCGATCGGGCACCTGACGCTCGACGGCAACAGGGCTCACAACACCGCGCCCACTTCCGGGATAGTCCTGCGCTCCTGGCAGAGCGTCGTCGAGGACGTCCATGTAGCCGACATGGGCGGCGAAGGGATCAGGCTGACGAACCCGAGCGCCGACGGCACGACCCTCCAGAACACCGAGGTGAACGGCAGGATCGTCGGGAACTTCATCGAGAACTCGGGCAGGTACGGAGTGTTCGTCGAGGACCCCGGCAACTCGGTGACCGACTGGGAGCTCACCGACAACTGGATCGCGGGCTCGGGTGCCGACGGCATCCACCTGGAGAACGCCGCGGGCTGGGTGGTGGAGCGCAACCACGTGTACGGCGTGCCCGGGAACGCGATCTACGCCAACCGGCTGTTCGGGACGTCCATATCGGACAACTACATAGAGGACTTCGGCGGGACCTCCAAGGCGGGGACCTGGTACGGGATTGAGGCGACCGTGCAGGGCGATGCGGCCTCCACGGTTTCGGATAACCGAGTCTTCAACTTCAACGGCGAGTCCAACCAGGGCTCCACGTATCGCTACATCGGGCTCTCTCAGGTGAATTACGGCTCGGGTGTGTGCAGCGTGACGGGGAACACGATCCGCGGCGCGGGCACCAGACGCGGGGTGGGCCTGTACTACTCCACTGGGGGCACGAGCCGAGGGCTACGTCTGACGGTTACCTCTACGGGCAACGCGGTGGTCGACGTGCACAGAGCGAGGGTAGTCGGCCCCGGCGTGAGGGTCAGCCCCGGCCTGTAGGGAGCGACGATGGGGGGTGACGAATTCGGAATGTGCTGGTCAGCGACGAGACGAAAGGATACACCCGTAAGCGAACAGTAGGAGCACTGAGATGGGACAAATCGAGCCGACGAACCAGATCCGGGAGCCGGCCCCCCAGCGCGGGATGACGAGGCGACGCTTTCTGCAGGTGCTGTGCGCAGGTGGAGCGGCGCTGACGGGCGGCCTCGCGCTCTCCGCCTGCGGAGCCGCCAGGCCCCAGGCGAGCGCGACCTCGAGCTCCAAGGCATCTCCAACCTCCGCCCCGAAGCCCCCTCCGTCGGCCCACGCCACCTCGGCACCCACCGTCCGAGCCACGGGCGCGCCCACTACCGCCTCGGGCCCTGTGGTCGCGCCGACGGCGAAGCCGACGAGAGCACCCAGGGTCGACGTGACGCTGAAGGTCACGAATGACTACATCTACGCGATGCCGACGAAGCAGCAGCAGAAGGCCGATCCGAACGCGAGAGCCCAAGCCGAGGTGCTGGGAGCCTGGCTCGATCTGAACCCGGGGGTCAAGATCCAGTACGTCAAGTTCGACATCTGGACCCCTCAGACGATTCAGGCGGCCCTGGCCGGAGGGACCGAGCCCTCGGTGTACAGCCCAGAGGCGATGGGCGGCTACAACCTCGCTGGCGAGAAGGCCGCCTTCGTCAGGGGGTGGGCTGCCGACGTCACCGATCTCATGTCCAGATACAAGGTGCTGGACTCGCTCGCTAGCTACGTGAGGACCGCGCTCGAGCCGTACAAGACGAACGGTAAGTGGTACCTCTATCCCTGGTTCTTCGAGGTCGGCACGGGCATGTACTACCGCCGCGACTGGATCAGGCAGAGGGGGCTCGAGGAGCCCAGGCCCGGATGGACGTACGACGACTTCCGGCGCCTGGCGAAGGAGCTCACCTTCGACAAGCACAAGGGTTTCGCGGCGCAGGGACCGACGCTCGAGTACATGCTGGGCGACTACGGCTGGTCTTGGCTCGTGCAGATACCCGCTCCGGACACGAGCTGGCACTGGCGCTGGGACTACACCTCGCTGGCGCCCCGCTGGACGAAGGTCGTCGACAAGTATCGCGCGATGATCTACAAGGACGACAGCGTGCTGAGCGACATCACGTTCTCGGACGACCAGGTCATAGGCGCGTTCATGCACGACCAGGCCGCGATGATGTCGGTCAACACTGGGTTCTACACCGAGCCGCCGGGAGCCCCGGAGGGGATGTCTACTCTGGCCGAGAGGGTTGGCAAGCCGCTGGAGGAGGTGGTGGGCTTTGTGCCGGGGCCGGTGGCGTTCCCGGGCCAGCCCCCTACCCCAAACCCGTACAATTCCTCCGTCGCCTTCAGCCCGGACATCGGCAGGACCGCGGTGGAGAAAGCCTTCAACCTGGTCTACTGGCTGTCCCTCGGCCCAGGGCCCGCGATGTACGCAAAGCAGATATGGGCCTCGACGCACAACCTGAAGTACGTGTACGGCAACCCGCTGCCGCTGAACGGCAAGACCCGTTACGAGGGCATACCGGGCAGCGCCGAGGACGCGTGGGGCAAGCAGTTCATCCAGACGCTAATGACGTTCGCGAACCGCCCGCTTGTGCCGGACCTGGGCGAGTACCTGCCGCCGGAGAAGAACACAGGCCCCGCCACGACCGCCGTGGACGACGCCACCTCGAAGTGGACCTTCGAACGGAAGGCTCCGGATGTGCCGGCGGACCTGAAGAAGCTGCAGGACACTCTGAACACGCAGGCGGCGGGATTCACGTCCAGCATACCGAAGGACACGTTCGTGGCCGGGGCCAGGAAGTACTACCAGGCTCAGCGCGACTTCTGGCAGAAGCGCGCCCCCGAGTTCTACGCGACTGTGTACAGGCAGTGGTACGAGAAGAAGATCGTGCCCGTGCTCGGCTGAGCTCCGGGCCGATCTCCCGAGCGAGGGCCGGCCGCGGCCTGCCGATCCGAGATGGGGAGGTGATCGCTTCGGTACCCATCGGTCGACGATGAGCAAGACGGTGCGCAAGCGAAACGTAGGAATGCCGAGATAGAACAACTCAAGCCAGCAGACGGGCTGAAATGACGCCTCTTCACGGGGGCCGCGCTGGGCAGTCGTGGCTTCCTGCGGCTGATGGTGCTCGGCGGCGGGACGGTGCTGGGCGCGTGCGGCGCGAACTTGGCAAGGCTGAGGACGACGACTTATGCACCGAGATCGGCCGCGCGGCACTCCACCCCCCGTCTCCGCGGCCAGTCGGGAAGGGACTTGGCAGACGTGTGGGAGGAGGAACCACGGATGCCCCATGTCGTTCGCCTGGGGGTAGTCGGCGCCGGAGCCCTGGCGCAGCGCGGCATACTCCCGCACCTCGGACGGGAGGACGTGCGCGACAGGGTGTGCCTAGAGGCCGTGTGCAACCCCGTGCCGGGCATAGCCGGTGCCGCCGAGAGGTTCGGCGTCGAGCGCGCCTTCACCGACTATGAGGAGATGCTCGAGCACGGGGAGGTGGACGCGATGACGATCGCCTCGCCCATAGGGCTGCACCACGAGCAGGGGATGCTCGCCCTGAGGGCAGGCAAGCACGTGCACCTCAACAAGACGATGTCCACCACCGTCGCCGAGGCGACCGAGCTGATCGCCGAGGCCCGGGCCGGGGGGCTGAAGATCGTGGCCTCTCCAGGGGAGATGCTCCTCCACCACAACCAGCGGATCAAGCAGCTCATCTCGGGGGGGCTATCGGAACGCTGTGCTGAGCGGCATGCGGCACAGCCCCCGGAAGGTACCACGAGACCGAGCCGGAGCGGCAGGGGGCGACGTGCTCTCCGGCCTCGACCCGTCCTGATACTTCCGCAAGCCGGGCGGCGGGCCGCTGTATGATACGACGGTCTACGCGCTCAAGGCGCTCACCGGCATCGTGGGACCCGCCAGGCGTGTGAGCGGGATGTCGGGCGGCGCATCCCGGAGCGAGAGTTCGGGGGGCGCACGATCGCTTGCGACGCGGACGACGGCACGCTGATGCTGGTCGACTTCGGCGACAGCCTGTTCTCGCCTGACGCGCTACGGTGAAGGGCCCGGCGGCGTACAATCGGTTGTCTCATCGGATTGACAAGCATCTGTTGAATGTGACTAACATGCACCTGTACTTGGAGAGGTGTATGGTATGAACATCACACGACGGCAGTTCTTTCATCTTGGTATCGCAGCCGGCGCAGCCGCTGCATTTGGTATAGGTTCGCCTGTTGGAGCCCTCGCCGATTCCGCTACTGAACCATCCCCACGACCACCCATGGGTAGACTCAGGGGTATGACCTGTGCTCCAACCGCTTCGCGGTCGGACCTGGTAGCTTTCGCGGCCACGGGCGGCAACGTGCTTCGTCCCTCCTTCGCGGGTATGCCCCTGATGCAGAAGACCCCGCCTTACAGCTTCGATCAGGCGGCCTTCGAGAAGCTGGATCAGCTTCTCGACTGGTGTGAGGAGCTTGGAATATACGTCATCATAGACCCGCACACGTTCCCTGGTTTCAGTAACAACTTCACGACTTTTCCCACTGACGAGTTCTGGAAGGACTACAGGTTCCACGACCTGGCGGAGCAGTTCTGGGATTACACCTCCACAAGGTACAGGGATCGCGGGCCCGTTATCGCGGGCTACGACCTGCTCAACGAGCCAGCAGTACCGGACGTCAGAGCAGACTCCGGCCCCGCCAGCTGGAACGAGGTGGCGTTGCGTCTCCTGGCAGCGATCCGGGCCAACGATAGCGAGCACTACGTCATCATAGAGCCAGCTATATCGCCAAAGCCGGAGGGATCGCTGTGGTTCAGCTACTTCGAGGCGATCAACTACCTGCCCCCTCCATCGGATCGGAGGACCGTGATCAGCCCGCACATGTACGTGCCGCACGCGTTCACCATGCAGGGCATACCCGGTAACGGCTACCCCCTTGGCGTACAGTATCCTGGAAGGGTCGAAGGGCAGTCGTGGGAAGGACTCCCGAACACCGTGTACTGGGATAGGCATGCGATGGACAAATTCATGGCACCTGCGCTTGAGTACTCACGAAGGCATAAGGTGCCGATCTACGTGGGGGAGTTCAGCGCCGTACGCTGGGCCGGCGACAGCGGAAACCGATACCTGAAGGATTGCATAGCCTTCTTCGAAGCGCACGGCTGGAGCTGGAGCTACCACTCTTGGCGCGAGTACGAGGGCTGGAATGCGGAGATGAGCAACTACGACATGGACGATCTTACTGTCTACCCCACGACGCCGAGGCTTGAGCTGCTGAAGAGCTATTTTGCCCGCAACCTTAGGACCGTTGCGCCGTGGACAGCGCATACATCCTGAGAGGCCTGCATCCCCGCTTGACCTGCACGGTGAACGTGCCGTAGGCGGTGGTGTACACCGCACAACTACGCAACCCACATTCCGCGCGTGGGCGGCAGGTCCGAGGAGCTGCTGTATCACCTGCCCACCAGGAGGTTCCCGGCGATGCTCGCCGGAGGCGGGAGCTCAGCTCCCGCCGTCCTCGGGGCTCCACAGCTCCAGCAAGTTGCCGTCCGGATCGTAGAAGTAGTAGGATTCTGCCCCCATCCACTCGAAGTGCGCCGGGCCGTACACCTCGATTCCCTGCTCGCGAACGTGCTCGACTGCGGCCTCCAACCTCTCACGGGGCACTTTGAGCGCGTAGTGTACGCGCCCCCATCTTTCGCCTTCGGGAAGGGGTGAGTGGTCCTCGAATAGGAGCTTGCCTTTGTGCAAGGCCAGGCGCTGCTGCTCGCCGGGCTCTCCCACCCAGAGCCAGGCCCACTCCTCGTCGGGCTCGGTCTGAGGGGTGAGCCCCACCACGTCCCTATAGAACTGTGCTGAGGCCCTCACGTCCTCGACCACGAGCACTATCTCGGCTATCCCGCTGCTGTACATCGTCACCGCTCCCGAATCATCCAGGTCGCCAACGCCACCTGCCGGAAGAGCTGCTTCGTCGCGCCACGGCCATCCTCTCCCCGGTCGGACACACCCTCGGGGCCGTGCCCGGCCACGTGATCCATCTCGAGCGGCCGAGTGGTCCTCCGGTCATCTTCCCGAAATCCTGATCACCCGACGCCTGGTCGGCTCGAGCTCTCGTTCCCCTGCACGAGGGAGCTGCTCGCGCACAGCCCGCACCGCCCGGTCGATGCCGCGCTCCAGCTCCTGCTCGCCTATCCTGCGCAGCTCTATGTCCTCGCGCACCGGCGCGACGTACTCGTACAGCTCCCTCAGCCCGGGGGGACCCCTCCGCGGTCTGCGCCACCCTGACCGGTCGGATGCGCAGCTCCCCGTCCTCGAGCGTCACCTCAAGCACGCTGTCGCCCGCAATACCGAGCTGCTCGCGGAACTCGGCGGGGATCGTGATCCGGCCGCTTGCGATCGGGCGGCGAGCTCTCAGCCTCGACTTCCCGGCTCAGCGCCGGCACGGATAACGATCATCGGCTCGCACTCGGATGTCCGGGTGCACGCAGCTCGACGCCTCGGCACACGGAATCGGGATCTCGCGCCCGAGAGCCTTTCCGTACGCCCTGCGTGTCGATCCCGGGTGTCCTCGTTCGACGTGTCTATAGAGCGAGGGTTCGCACCGGGCCGGATCCGTCCGGAGGTCCGGCTCCGGATTTACAACCTAAAGGAGATGCGACGATGCGAGTGATGGTGCTGGTGAAGGCGAGCGAGGAGAGCGAGACGGGCAAGATGCCCAGCGAGCAGCAGCTCGCGGAGATGGGCAGGTACAATGAAGAGCTGGCGAGGGCTGGCGTGATGCTGGCGGCCGACGGGCTGCACCCGAGCTCCAAGGGGAAGCGCGTGCGGTTCGAAGCAGACCGGAAGACCGTGATCGACGGGCCCTTCGCCGAGACCAAGGAGCTGATCGCCGGCTACTGGATCTGGCAGGTCCGGTCCATGGAAGAGGCCGTCGAGTGGCTCAAACGGGCGCCGTTCGGCGGCGGCGCGGAGGTCGAGATTCGTCCGGTGTTCGAGGCCGAGGACTTCGGCGCCGAGCTCACCCCCGAGCTCAGGGAGCAGGGGGATCGGGTGCGCGCGCAGGCGGAACAGAACCAGGCGCGCAGCTAGAGGCAGCCGACGGCGCGCCGGATGCGGCCGAGGCTCGTATAGAAGGCCACGCACGAGTGGGTCGGTGACGATGAGTAATATCGAGATCGAACGCCTCAGGCAAGCGCGCGAACAGCCGCCCATCGAAGCTAATCGGAGTCGCGGATGAGCAAGCTCGGCGCTTGTGACTCGTCATGACCACGTCCGACGCCCATCGCGCCATCGAGGCCGTCTGGAGGATCGAGTCGGCTCGGCTCATCGCGGGTCTCACGCGGATCGTGCGCGACGTCGGAGTGGCGGAGGACCTGGCGCAGGACGCGCTGGTCGCCGCGCTGGAGCGGTGGCCCGAGACGGGCATCCCGGACAAGCCGGGCGCCTGGCTTATGGCCACCGCCAAGCATCGCGCGGTCGACCAGTTCCGACGAAACAAGCGACTCGAGCAGAAGCACGAGCTGCTCGGTCGCGAGCTCGAGACCCGACAGGAGGCGGCCGCGGCGGATCTCGACGCCGCGCTCGATGATGACGTGGGCGACGACGTCCTCCGCCTCATCCTCATCTCGTGCCATCCGGTGCTCTCTCCCGAGGCGCGCGTCGCGCTCACGCTCCGCTTGCTCGGAGGGCTTACGACCGCCGAGATCGCGCGTGCATTCCTCGTCCCGGAGCCGACCGTCGCCCAGCGCATCGTCCGGGCCAAGCGCACCCTTCGAGAGGCGCGGGTGCCCTTCGAGGTCCCCCAGGGGCCCGAGCTCGCCGCCCGTCTGTCGTCGGTGCTCGAGGTCATCTACCTCATCTTCAACGAGGGCTACGCGGCGACCTCGGGAGAGGACTGGGTGCGGCCCGCGCTCTGCGAGGAGGCGCTGCGTCTCGGCCGTATACTGGCCGAGCTCGCTCCGCGGGAGCCCGAGGTCCACGCGCTGGTCGCGCTGATGGAGCTCCAGGCTTCCCGCCTGCGCGCGCGGATCGGCCCCTCGGGAGAGCCCGTCCTCTTGCTCGATCAGGACCGGTCGCGCTGGGATCAGCTCCTCATCCGCCGCGGCCTCGCGGCGCTCGATCGCGCACTGAGACTCGGAGGTGCGCTGGGCCCGTACGCGCTCCAGGCCTCGATCGCCGCCTGTCACGCCCGGGCGCGCACTCCCGAGGAGACGGACTGGGAGCGTATCTCGGCGCTCTACGATGCGCTCGCCCAGGTCGCGCCGTCACCCGTGGTTGAGCTGAATCGCGCGGTCGCGCTCGCGATGGCTTTCGGTCCCCAAGCGGGGCTCGAGCTCGTGGATGCGCTGGCCTCGGAGCCGACGCTCCAGGGCTACCACCTCTTGCCGAGCGTGCGGGGCGACCTCCTCGCGAAGCTCGGCCGTCTGGAGGAGGCCAGCGCGGAGTTCGAGCGGGCGGCTGAGCTCACGCGCAACCTCCGCGAGCGCGCACTGCTCCTTGAGCGTGCGGCCGAACCGAGCCGAGGGTGTCGTGATGCTCGGGGTTAGCGGTGGGCGCCGGCCCGGATTGTGCCCGCCGTGAACCCCGCGCGTGGGTGGCTACAGCGAGCCCGTTCACTCGTCCTGCTGTGTTCGGTGAGCTGCAAGCCATTGGGCGAGAAGCTCCCCGTCCTGGCAGCCAGGACGGGGAGCCGAAGCTCGGTACCTTCCTAGACATCTGCCGGCCGCTCGACGTACACGCCACGGACATACTTGAGCGTGCGTGGCTCATGCCGGCCCGTGGTGAGAGCATGGACCTCGCGCACTTCGAGCCGGCGCAGCTCCTCCTTCGGTTCTGCCCGAGCCGGCTGGAGAGCCGGCGACCGAGAAGATGAAGGCGCTCCCCATACTTCCACAGAGGATGGATCCTGTATTTGGGTACTCCTTAGCGAAGGCGTGGCGGCAGGAGGGGGAAACTCAGATAGCAGAATGGAGGGAGCCGAGTGCGGATGGTTCGTCGAGGAGCTGTGGGAGTTGCGGTGCATAGCCGACGACCGCCGAGCGGGCAGCTCAAGCCCGAGGAGAGGGATTCAAGACCACCGGTCAATGGCGCTTCGCTGCTGCGGCCATCGGGCGTAGGCGGCCCAGCGCAGCTGCTGGGCCGAGCGGCGTGCGAAGGTCGACGTTCCCTGGTCGGGCACGCCTCGAGCCCATGGCGCAGCTCGAGGGCGAAACCTCCCTTCAGTCTCGCCGACGGCGCCCTACTCGCAGGACCTGGGCATAGGGTTCCAACTCCCGAGCTCGCCCCCCGCACGGAGCACGGGATCTGCGAAGTCCGTTACCTCTTCCACTACTTCGGCGAAGCTTGCGGGCAGGGCGTCGAGACCGGCCCGGCTCCGGAAAGCCCGCCAGTTGTCCTGTAGGTTCCGGGCAGGAGTTGGGGCAACGCCGGGTCCCCGAAGCCGACGTCGAGCGAGAGCACCAGCCTCGCCCTGTCGGGGGAGGCGGGCATACCCACCCGCACGTCAGGATATGCGGTCGCTTCGCGAATGGTTCCGGCGTGGGCCTCTCGCGAGTGGAAAACCACCCATCCGGCACCAGAACCTCCGCTATCTCCGAGATCACCCTCAACACGACCTCTTCGTACGGAGTCCAGTGATCGTATGAGAGAGCGGCGTGAACCGCGTCGCGCGGTGTCCCTGCCGTGCGGGCGCGCCGGGTTCTGCGATGATGTGAGCGCGATGCGGAGGAGCGTGGAGCGAGACCAACTTGTTGGACCTCGAAAGGCTTATACAGAGGGTGCTGGGGCGGGTGGAGTAGGATCTCCCGAAGCGTGGCGCGAGGTCTGTGCAGCTCCCAGGAGACGAAGCCGCGCGATGATACGACCGTGTCACTAAGGCAGGCTTGCGAGCCTCCAGCGTCCCCCCTCCCTCACCAGCTGGATCACCTTCTGCTCGCTCGAGTAATGGAGCACCCCCGTCACCGTCGCCTGCTCGGATCCGCTCACCACCCTCACGTCCGTGCCTGTGAACTCGAACCTCTCGACCCTCCTGCACGCCAGTCAAAAACCCGGCACTCAGAAGGTGGATCCGGGGCCCGAGCAGGTCTAATGACGGCTCCGCGTGTACCCGGCAGCATGCACGACCACTCGTCGCCACAGCTCAACCGCAGTGGGACCGCTCTCAGCGCAGGGTGAGCCGGCCGCCCTGCAGATGGATGCCCCACCCTCGCCGCTCCGAGGCATCTTGTTGCCGTGGTTCTCGGAAGAAACGCCAGGCAATGCCTCCCTATCGGCCCCTGTGCCGGAGGAACTCCGGCAACCTGT
>CADDYR010000052.1 GCA_902810765.1 Chloroflexota bacterium | reverse complement strand
CGGCGAGGAAGCCGTAGCCGGGGTGCACGGCCTCGGCGCCGGCCCGCCGCGCCACCTCGATGATCCGCCCGGCGTTCAGGTAGCTCTCGAGCGCGGGAGGCGGGCCGATGTGGTAGCTCTCGTCCGCCGCCAGGACGTGGGGGCTCAGGGCGTCGGCGTCGGAGTACACCGCGACGGACGTGATGCCCGTCTCGGCGCAAGCCTGCGCGATGCGCACCGCGATCTCTCCCCGGTTGGCTATGAGCAGCTTGCGGAACATCAGATCTCGCCGACCCGTGGCGTGATGACGCGCGCGAGGGAGACCGAGGAGCGAGGCACAAGCTCCTCCCCGGGCAGCCCCCAGCGGTGGGCGTAGTCCAGGCCGCCGTCCGCGCCCAGCATGAGCACGATCTCCATCCGAAAGCTCTCGAGGTCGCGGGGGTCGCCCGCCCCGAAGATCAGCTCTCTATCACCTCGTGATGTGATCTGGTCGCTCCTGAGAGGCAGGTCGAGCACGTACGGGCGGCCGGTGCTGACCGTCCACAGGCACAGCCCTCCCTCGGAGAACGAGCTGATGACGCTCAGCTCCTCATGCATGGGGGCGCCCTCGAGCCCGACCGCCCGGTACGTGATCTCCACGGCGTGGCCCCCCGCGCGCGACCGCAGGCGCAGGTCCGCGTCGAACGGCTTCCGCTCGTGGTTCACGCCGCTGCCCGAGTACCGTCCCTCGCGGTCCACGAGGGCGGCGAGCAGGGGACTGGCCGACTCCTGCTGCGAGTGTGTCACAGGCATATTGTACTCCGAAGTCCGCCCTCCGCCGGCCTCATCACAGGTCCTGCCACCTCGGCCTCCTCTTCTCGAGAAAGGCGGAGATACCCTCGCGCCCCTCGGCAGTCTCCCTCATCCGGGCGTTCGTCTCGACCGTGTAGTCGTACACGGCGGGCACGGACGTGCGCGACACCCGCTCGACGAGGCTCTTGGCCTCGGAGGCGGCCCCGGGCGCGCTCGTGAGCAGCTCCTGCACCTGGCGCTCGGTGGTGTCGTCCAGGTTCTTGTAAGGCGTCACGACGTGCACCAGCCCGATGAGCTGGGCGCGCTGGGCGCCGAACCGCTGGGCGGTGGTGAACAGCGCTCGCGCGTGGCCCGGCCCGATCTTCTGCAGCACGAACGGCGAGATCACCGCGGGCAGGAGCCCCAGCTTCGCCTCCGTGAACCCGAACGTGGCGTCGTCGGCCGCGACCACCACGTCGCAGCACGCGATCAGCCCCATCCCCCCTCCCAGCACCGCGCCGTGCGTGCGCGCGACCGTGGGCACCGGGCAGGCGTTGAGCGCGGAGAGCATGTCGGAGAGGCTCCGGGCGTCCCGCAGGTTGGCCTCGTAGTCGAAGCGAGCGACCATCTTCATCCAGCCCACGTCCGCGCCGGCACAGAACGACGGCCCCTCCCCGCAGAGCAGCACTGCGCGCACGGCCTCCCCCTCGTGGACCGAGAAGAAGCAGGACGCGAGCTCCTCGACCATCTCGCCGTTCAGGGCGTTGTGCACCTCCGGGCGGTTCAGCCTGACGTGGAGCACGTGGTCTCTGAGCTCCACGACGATGTGCCGGTATCTCGTGCTGTCGCTCAACTCCAGCTCCCTTCCGTGCGCCCGGCCGGTGGCTACATACGAAACACGCCGTAGGTGGTGCGCTCGATCGGAGCGTTGAGCGCGGCGGCGATCCCGAGCGCGAGCACCTTCCTGGTGTCGGCCGGGTCTATGATCCCGTCGTCCCACAGCCGCGCCGTGCTGTAGTAGGGGTTGCCCTCGCGCTCGTACTTCTCGAGTATGCGCGCCCTCATGTTCTCCAGGGCGCCCGATGGTACGTCGCCGCCGCGCCTGCGCAGGCTGTCGAGCCGTACGGTCACGAGCGTGTTCGCCGCCTGCTCGCCGCCCATCACGGAGATGCGCGCGTTCGGCCACATCCAGAGCTGTCGCGGCCCGTACGCGCGGCCGCACATGCCGTAGTTGCCCGCTCCGAACGATCCTCCTATGATCACGGTGAACTTGGGCACCCGGGCGTTGGCGACCGCCATCACCATCTTCGCGCCGTCCTTCGCGATGCCCCCCGCCTCGTACTCCCTCCCGACCATGAAGCCCGTGATGTTCTGGAGGAAGACGAGCGGGACGCCGCGCTGGCAGCACAGCTCGATGAAGTGGGTCGCCTTGAGCGCGCTCTCGGAGAACAGCACGCCGTTGTTCGCAAGCACCCCCACGGGATAGCCGTGGATGCGGGCGAACCCGCACACGATGGTGGTGCCGTAGTTCGCCTTGAACTCGTGCAGCTTGCTGTCGTCCACGATCCTTGCTATGACCTCGCGGACGTCGTAGCTCCTCCTGGGATCTGCGGGGACGATGCCGTAGAGATCGTGCGGGTCGTACCTCGGAGGCTCGGGGTCGCGCTGCTCCCAGGGGGGCTCGGGCCCGCGGTCGGGCAGGTGGATCGCTATCTCCCGCACGATCCCGAGAGCGTGCTCGTCGTTCTCCGCGTAGTGGTCGGCCACGCCCGACACGCGCGTGTGGACCTCCGCCCCTCCGAGCTCCCCGGCCGACACCTCCTCGCCTGTCGCGGCCCTGACGAGCGGCGGCCCCCCCAGGAAGATCGTGCCCGTGCCGCGCACGATCACCGTCTCGTCGCTCATCGCCGGCACGTAGGCGCCGCCGGCGGTGCACGAGCCCATCACCGCGGATATCTGCGGGATGCCGTCGGCGGACATCCTTGCCTGGTTGTAGAAGATCCTCCCGAAGTGCTCGCGGTCGGGGAAGACCTCCGCCTGCAGCGGGAGAAAGGCACCTCCGGAGTCCACGAGGTAGATACAGGGAAGCCGGTTCTCGAGCGCGATCTCCTGCGCCCGGAGGTGCTTCTTCACGGTGATCGGGTAGTACGTGCCGCCCTTGACTGTCGCGTCGTTCGCAACGATCATCGCCTGGCGTCCGCTCACCACGCCGATGCCGGTGACGATGCCCGCCGCGGGCGCCTCGCCGTCGTACATCTCCCAGGCGGCGAGGGGGCTCAGCTCGAGGAACGGGGTGTCGGGGTCGAGCAGCCGGGCGATCCTCTCCCTCACCGGCAGCTTGCCGCGCTCCCGATGCCTGTCCATGGCCCCGGGCCCGCCCCCCTGGGCCACCTCGCGCAGCCTCTCCCTGAGCTCCTCCAGCAGCGACTCCGCGTGCGCCGCGTTCTGCCTGTACTCGTCCGATGAGGGGTCCAGGTGCGAGGTGATCGTAGCCATCTAGCCGCCTTTCACCGTAGATTCCTGTCCAAGCGCTAGGTTCGAGGTCCCGGGTCTCCGAACATACGCCGAAGACCCTCGCGAATTGGAGCGTATTCCGCCGCGCTCAAACGCCCCCTGACTCGATGCACCCTGGCCAGGGAGAGCGCCCGGAGCTGATCCAGCAGGCAGATCGAGGGAGACCTGAGATCCGCGGTGCCCGCGGGATAGCGCGGGTAGAGCTGGGGGCTGGTTCTCGCCCAGCCCTGCCCCCTGTCAGTGGTCATTGGGACAACGATCAGGAGCCCGAAGCGCGGCGTACCGGCCAGTTCGGGTAACCCCACCACCACCGCCGGCCTGTACCCCTCCTGCTCGTGGGCGCTCGGATGGTGGACCGGAAACACGGCGGTGACAATGCTCCCGATCCCGAGCTCAGTCATGCGTCCTTTCTATAGCCTCATCAAGGGGTGCGCCCTCGTCAATCTCCCCCTCCCCCCACTCGTAGTGTTCTATCTCGCCGAGCCGGGAGAGATCGGTCTCCAACCAGGCCTGATCCTGTCCTGTGTCCTCAAGTCGGTCGGACCGCAACGCTCGCACCAGCGCTCCTTCTACGTAATCCTTCACGGAAACGTTCTTGCTCGCCGCCGCGATCTTCACGCGCCGCTTCAACTCGGGCTCCACGTCTACTGACAGCCTCACCCTCATCACGACCTCCTGTGCACGAGCGTGCCTTTGTGCCAAGGTGTCATGCGCACTATAGCACAACCATCTCGCCAGATTCCGAGCCTGCCCTTGTTCGATAAGCACAGCCGGCAAGCTTGGGTCTCCTCGGGCATGTAGTCGAGGGTGTGTCCGGGGGCTGTCGCGCAGGCACGACACATCCTCATCGTGATCGTGCCTGCAGGAGGCCGCGGGCGATGATCTGGCGGTTGATCTCGCTCGTGCCCTCGCCGATCTCGTTGATCTTGACCTGGCGCCAGTACCGCGCGACCGGGGTGTGCTCCATGAAGCCCTCACCGCCGTGTATCTGCACGGCCTGGTCGGCGCAGCGCTTGGCGACCTCCGAGGCGTAGACCTTCGCGATGCTCGCCTCCCGCGCGCACGGGCGCTCCCGGTCCTTCAGCCAGGCCGCCTTCAGCACCATGTTACGCGCGAGCTCGATCTCCATCGCCATGTCGGCGAGCTTGAACTGGATCACCTGGAACTCGGACAGGTGCCTTCCGAACTGGCAGCGACGCTGCGCGTACGAGAGTGCCTCGTCCAGGCAAGCCTGCGCCAGGCCGACCGAGAGCGCTCCGACGGCTATCCTCCCGCCCTCGAGCGTGCGCAGGCACTGCCTCAGCCCCGCGCCCCTCGGCCCGAGCAGGTTTTCCTCCGGCACCTCGCAGCCCTCGAAGTAGAGGGGGTGCTGGTCCGCGGCCCTCCAGCCGGTCTTCACGTACGGCTCGCCGCGCGTGTAGCCCGGCGTGTCCTGGGGCACGAGGATGGTCGAGGTCTCCGGGCGGCCGTCCTCCCGCGTGCCGGTACGCGCGAGCACCGTCACGCCGTCCGTGATGGTGGTTCCGGAGTTGGTGATGAACTTCTTCGAGCCGTTGACGACCCAGCGGCCGTCGCGGAGCTCGGCGGTGGTCTCCACGCCCGCGGCGTCGCTGCCGGCGTGCTCCTCGGTGATCCCGAGCGCCCACAGCCTGCTGCCGTCCGCGATCGGGCGCAGGAAGCGCTCCTTCTGCTCCTCGCTCCCGAAGTCGGCGATCGGTCCGGCGCCGAGCGAGACCTGGGACTCGAGGGTGATGCCCACGGAGGTGTCCGCCCGGCTGATCTCCTCGACCGCGAGGCAGTAGGAGACGAAGTCGCCGCCCGAGCCCCCGTACTCCCGCGGGATCGTCAGTCCCATCAGCCCGAGCCGCGACATCTCCCGCACGAGGTCGTACGGAAACTCCTGCCTGCGGTCCAGCTCCTCCGCGCGCGGGCGGATCGCGTCCCGGGCGAACTCCCCTGCCAGGTCGCGCCAGCGCTGCTGCTCCTCTGAAAGGTCGAAGTCCATCCGCCGCCTCCGTCTGTGCCTGGTGGGTCCGTGATGCGGTGCCAGGACAAGTGGTAGCACAAAAGGGGCCAGGCGGCAAGACCGCCGCTGCTGGTATCATCGGGGCGTCCGGCTTGGCAGGAACACGAGGAGGTAGACGTGAGCGGATTCAACGGACTCGGCACGGGGCTGGGCAACCTGTCGCTGCTCTCCGGCGCGCGCACGCGCTCGATCAGCGCGGAGAACTTCACCGGCGAGAAGGGCGGCGGAGCGAGGGCGGTCGAGGGCACCGGAGCATCGGCCGCGCGCGACCTCGGGCGGGGCTGGAAGGTCTCCCCGAGCGTGCGCATCTCCCCCGGCCAGACGTTCACCCTCGCCGACATCCGGGGCTCGGGGGCGATCCAGCACATCTGGCTCACCACGCACTATCGCAACTGGCGCAGGCTGCTGTTCAGGATGTACTGGGACGGGGACGAGCGCCCGGCAGTGGAGGTGCCGATAGGCGACTTCTTCTGCAATGGCTGGTGCGAGTTCAGCCAGGTGAGCTCGCTGCCGGTCGCGGTGAACCCGAACGGCGGCTTCAACAGCTACTGGGAGATGCCGTTCAGGAGCTCCGCCCGGATCACGGTCGAGAGCCTGTCGGAGGAGGACGTCGTCCTGTACTACCAGGTGGATTACGCGCTCGCGGAGGTGCCCGAGGAGGCGGCGTACCTCCACGCGCAGTGGAGGAGGAGCAACCCGCTGCCCTATAAGGAAGTGCACACGATCCTCGACGGCGTGCGGGGCGGCGGGCACTACGTCGGCACCTACCTGGCCTGGGGCGTGAACAACAACGGCTGGTGGGGCGAGGGCGAGATCAAGTTCTACCTCGACGGCGACCACGAGTTTCCGACGATCTGCGGCACCGGCACAGAAGACTACTTCGGCGGGGCGTGGAACTTCGACGTGCCGGGTCAGGGGTACACCGGGTACAGCACGCCGTTCCTGGGCCTGAGCCAGATCATCCGTCCGGACGGGCTGTACCGGAGCCAGCAGCGCTTCGGGATGTACCGCTGGCACGTGATGGACCCGATCCGGTTCGAGTCGGACATCCGCGTGACGATCCAGGCGCTCGGCTGGCGCTCGGGCGGGCGGTACCTGCCTCTGCAGGACGACATCGCCTCGACCTGCTTCTGGTACCAGCGGGAGACCTCGTCCCCCCATCCACAGACGCCGACCGCCGACGAGCTCGAGGTGGTGTGATACGTTACAGAAGCCCGGGCCGGAGGGATTCCCCTCGCTCCCCGGCGTGCTCGAAGTGGCTGGTGGCATGGGTAGGCAACACCCGCTTAGGCTCTACGCCACCCCGATTCCGATGCCTTAACTCACGCTGACATCTCTGCAGGAGGTGTCCAGCTAATCGGGGTGCTGATCTGCGACCAGAAACGTGATGCTTGGATGATACCGAACTTGACTATCGGTAGACTGTCAGGCAGGATTGTGCGTTCAGTCGCCGGAGGTATCCATAAATAAGTTGGCTGCTCAAACGAGACATCACGACTACTTGTCCAATCTCGAGATGAATAGGCTTCAGGCCGAGGATACGGCCGCGCATCGGTGGTATCGGTTTGTTCTCTCCTTCCCGCCTCATCTCGTGCGCGATTACTTGGAGAGGTTCGGCGCCACGGAGCAGCATCGTGTGCTCGATCCGTTCTGCGGTACGGGCACGACGTTAGTGGAGTCCAAGAAGCTGGGAATTGCGAGTGCCGGCATAGAGGCTAGTCCACTTGCACACTTCGCAAGCAGCGTCAAAGTTGACTGGACGCCAGACCCGACCGGACTACTAGAGGATGCAAAGCTTATCGCGGAGGTTGCGGCGGCGGAATTGGCAGATGACGGCATCGAAGATGTGCCCTTGCTGCTGACTCCCCCATCAGACCAAACACCGTTGCGGACCTTGCCGCCCGAGCAGATGGCACTGCTGCTTAGAGACTCCATAAGCCCGCTGCCCTTGCACAAAACGCTTGTCCTGTTGGAGCACATCCAACGGCACGGGCAATCGGAATACCGGCGTCACCACCTTCTCGCGCTTGCCGACGCACTCGTCTACTCTATCAGCAACCTCAAGTTCGGCCCTGAAGTGGGCGTAGAGCGGCCTAAGCCAGACGCGCCCGTGATCGCACCCTGGATCGCACGCGTCCGAGCGATGTCGACCGACTTGGAAGCATTGGCGGTCCGACAGGACGTACCGGCGACCGTACACCATGGCGACGCACGCAACGTCTTACAGCTTATCGAGCCTCAATCGGTGGACGTTGTGATTACATCGCCGCCCTACCCTAATGAAAAGGACTATACCCGTACGACCCGCCTGGAGTCGGTACTGCTCGGATTCATCAAGAATCGTACCGAACTGAAGCAAATGAAGCGCATCCTAGTGCGCTCGAACACAAGAGGAGTTTACAAGGGCGACGACGACGACGAATGGGTAGCGCAGCACCCGGAGGTTCAGCGCATTGCGGATGCCATAGAAGCACGGCGGATTGAGCTTGGCAAGACGAGTGGCTTCGAGCGTCTGTATGGGCGCGTTACCAAGTTGTATTTCGGCGGTATGGCGCGACACCTTGCCGAGTTGCGCTCTGTTCTGCGGCCTGGTGCTCGGCTGGCTTACGTGGTTGGAGACCAGGCATCTTACCTTCGGGTGATGATTCGTACGGGTGAATTGCTCGCAGACATTGCGCGCTCTCTCGGATATAGGGTAGACGGAATAGATCTCTTCCGCACACGCTTGGCTACTGTGACTAAGGAGCAGCTGCGCGAAGAAATAGTGTTACTCCGCTGGCGTGGCTAGAAAGTTGGAGTCGAATGAGCGCTTCGGAGCCCCCTCGCAGGGGAGAGCAGTATGCCCAACTGATACAGGAGGTGTTTCTTAGCCACTATTCGGAAGGGGTGGAGGAAGTACCATTTCACCGCGAGGATATAGTACGGGCCGCGCAGCGGCTTGGGCTGCCCCGTCCCCGAAACATCGGCGATGTAATATATAGCTTTCGTTATCGAAACGACCTACCGCCAACGGTGGTATCGCGTGCACCCGAAGGCAGGGCGTGGGTCATCCTACCTGCTGGACAAGCTCGGTATCGCTTCGTCGCAGTGCCACGAGAGCTCACAAACATCACACCCACCACGGGGCGTGCTGAAACGAAGGTGCCGGACGCAACTCCCGGTATCGTGGCCCGGCACGCGCTCGGTGACGAGCAAGCCCTGCTCGCACGACTCCGTTATAACCGGCTTGTGGACATATTCACGGGCGTCGCGTCCTACTCGTTACAGAGCCACCTGCGCACCAGCGTTCCCGACATTGGGCAAGTAGAGACCGATGAGATTTATGTGGGTGTGGACCGTAGAGGGGCGCAATACGTCTTTCCAGTACAGGCAAAGGGTGGTACAGACCGATTGAGTGTTGTGCAGATAGCACAGGACATTGCTATGTGCTCGGTGCGCTTTCCAGAACTGATCTGCCGTCCGATAGCTGCTCAATTCATGGGTAGAGAGTTGATAGCGATGTTCGAGTTCGAGCAGGGCAACGTGGGCATTCCAGTGGTGGCAGAAGAAAGACACTATCGACTGATTCCCTCTGATGAAGTTACACCGGAACTCTTGCGCGCATACCGCACGCGGACAGAGTAGTTGAGGAACGAGTGGGCTTCTCCCGAGGTGGTGATGACCGCCTTCGCCAGCGCGCCGGTGGTCCCGAATGATCCCGACTACTCGAAGCAGTGGGGCCTGGCGAAGATCAACGCGCCGGGCGGCTGGGGCATCTACGATGGCCTCTGTGAGGTCATACGGACTCCGGGTAAGCACTTACCCGTCGTCGCCCTGTGGCCACACCCGTCATCCTGAGCCACCTACCCCTTGTCATCCTGAGCCGCAGGCGAAGGATCTGAAGGCGAACGCTCCAGAGTCTGAGGACAGATTCTTCGGCCCTTCCGGGCCTCAGAATGACAGACCCATTGCCCGGACTTGGTATCAAGGTCGCGATCGTGGACTCGGGCATATATCCGACCCATCCGGATCTGAGAAAGAGACGGGGCCCGAGGCTCCCTCGGGCCCCGTCGTGTGCCGAGCCGGACCGGCGGTGGCTCGGGGCAGCTACCGTGCGTTCACCACGAGGGTGCTCGCGATCATGTCGTGCAGCGCCTGCTTCTTCTCTGTGAACGCCGCCATGATCCAGCCGATCATCAGGATGAAGCTCGACACGTACTTGGCGAAGTACCGGCCGGTCGCGCGGGCGAACGAGATCCGGTTGCCCTCGAGGTCCGTCACCTTGATCCCCAGCGCCTGCTTGCCGAGCGTGGCCTGCTTGACCGAGCTCTCCTGATACGCGAAGTACAGCCAGTAGATCACGATGCCTACCGGGTAGTAGATGCCCCCGGGGGCGTGGAGCAGATGGAGGATCAGGCGCACGATGATGCCGATGACGATCAGAGCGATGACGTCGACGATGTACGCGGCGAAGCGCTTCCAGAAGCCCGCGTAGGTCGCGCCCGCGACGGGTTGTGCCGAAGCTGGAACCTCCATATGGGTATACCTCTCCTTTCGGGTTGTCGCAGGATAGTAGCCGTGTGTGGTGCCGTGCCGGTCCCGGGCGAAGTATGAGCACAATATACGCGCATTCAGGCGTGCGTGCAACGTTCTCAACCTCTTCACAACCGAAACGCTACCCGACGATCGTTGCGCCAGTAGCGCAGGCGGGTTTCTACCCGGCAGCTCCGTGTTACCAGTCCGGCACACTGGCAGGGATTATGCAATCTATGGCTGCTGTGAGACATCCCCGATGACCGACACGACGACCCCGGAGACAAGCGAGATCGGGTTCCTTCCGCGGAGCGGGGTAGCCACCCGCGCGGGCCTCGGCTACCTCAGTGCCGGACGCGGAGAGCCCGTCGTGCTGTTGCACGGCTGGGGCGGCTTCAAGGAGATGTGGTGGAGCACGATGGGTGCTCTCGCCCGCGCGTATCACGTGGTCGCGTTCGACTGGCCCGGCCACGGCAGCCCACCCCTCGAGCCCTCCGAGCCCGTGCTCGAGACCCTCTCGCAGCTCACCGTGGACCTGTGCCGCGAGCTCTCCCTCTCCCGGATCACGCTCGTCGGCCACTCGATGGGAGGCAACGTCGCGGCGCGCGTGGCGCTCGAGCAGCCGGAGCTGGTGTCGCGGCTCGCGCTCGTGAACGCGGCGGTGGACGCCCGCTACCTCTCCCGCACCGGCAGGCTCTCGCTCCGGCCCCACCTCGGCAGGCACCTCCTGCGCCTGAACCAGTGGCTCATCCGCCCCGTGGGCGCCCTCGGCAGGCTCGTGCCCCACGACCACGGCGGAGGCTTCGTGCTGCCGATGCTGCGCAGGCAGTACCATATGGCGCGCGTCGAGACTAATGCCTTCTTCCGATACCTCAGGGCGCTCTACGAGGGGTCGCTCGGGGATCGCGTCACGCGCATCGAGCAGCCCACCCTAGTGGTCGGCGGCGAGCGCGACCCGCTCGTGAGCCCTCGACAGGCAGCCGAGCTGGCGGAGAGGATCCCCCACGCCCACCTGAGGATGCTGCGCGGGGTCTACCACTGCCCCATGGACGAGCGCCCCGAGGCCCTGAACCGCGCGCTGCTCGAGTTCCTCGAGAGCCACCCCCTGTAGCGCGCGACGTTGGCCATCGCCCCTTCCCGCCTGCGATAATTGGGCGCACCACGAGAAGGAGACAGCACACGTATGACCCAACAGAAGGTGTTGGTCACCGGCGGCGCGGGCTTTCTGGGCATCAACCTCCTGCGCTATCTGGACGCCAGGGGCTACCGGCTCGTGTCGTACGACATCGCCGACTTCGACTACGAGGACATGAAGGGCAAGGTCGAGGTGGTGGAGGGCGACACGCGGGACAAGCCCGTGCTCGACCGGGCGATGGAGGGCGTGGACATCGTCGTCCACACGGCGGCGGCCCTGCCCCTCTACTCCCCGTACGACATCTACACGACGGACGTCGAGGGCACGCGCAACGTCCTGCAGAGCGCAATGGAGCACGGGGTCCGGCGCGTGATCCACATCTCCTCGACCGCGGTGTACGGCATCCCCGATCACCACCCGCTGTACGAGACCGACCGGCTGGACGGCGTCGGTCCGTACGGCCAGGCGAAGATACAGGCGGAGATGATCTGCCTCGAGTATCGGGCGAAGGGGCTCTGCGTGCCGATCATCCGGCCCAAGTCGTTCGTCGGCCCGGAGAGGCTCGGCGTGTTCGCGCTGCTGTACGACTGGGCTGCGGACGGCCACAACTTCCCCATGATCGGCAGCGGCAACAACCGGTACCAGCTGATGGACGTCGAGGACCTCTGCCAGGCGATCCACCTGTGCATGACCCTGCCCGAGGAGAGGGTGAACGACACCTTCAACATCGGCGCGAAGGAGTACACCACTATGAAGGAGGACTACCAGGTGGTGCTCGACCGCGCCGGGCACGGCAAGAGGGTGATAGGCTTCCCGGCCGCGCCCGCGGTCTGGGGCCTCAGGCTCCTCGAGATGCTGCACATCTCCCCGCTCTACAAGTGGGTGTACGAGACCGCGGGCAAGGACTCGTTCGTCTCAATCGAGAAGGCCGAGAGGCAGCTGGGGTTCCGGCCGAAGTACTCGAACAAGGACGCGCTGCTGCGCAACTTCGAGTGGTACCTCGCGAACCGGGAGAAGTTCGCGTCCGAGTCGGGGGTCTCGCACCGCGTCCCCTGGAGACAGGGCGCCATCGGCCTGCTCAAGCGCTTCTTCTGATCGCGCACGACGCCTCGCCGGCACGATCGTGCCGCCTTCCATTCCGAGCCCTCACCCACCTGCCATCCGAAGCCGCGGGCCGAAGGACCTGCCATACGGTTTCCGGGTGAACACCAATACATTGTCATCCAGGCGTTGCCGACGTCTGTCATCCTGAGCGAAGCGAAGGATCTGGAGGGAGGACGTGGCAAAGCCGCCCGGACGGATTCTTCGGCCTGCGGCCTCAGAATGACAGACTCATCACCTGGATTCGATATCACTATCCTTGGGGGCAGGGGCGGCGCTCCGGTGCTATCTTTGAGCGATCTATTGATCTTTGTGAGCAGGTGCATTAATCTCTCGTAGGGGGTAAGGCGTGGCGGCGGTGAGGTCGTGGGCTGTGAGCGGGGACTTCGCGAGGTTCTGGGCCGGGCAGACGGTCTCGAACCTGGGCAGCTCCCTGTCGCGCTTCGCGATCCCGCTGATCGTCTTCGAGCTCACCGGCTCGGCCCTCAACCTCGGCATCGCGACGGCCGCGGAGTTCCTGCCCTACCTCCTCTTCGGCCTCGTCATCGGCGCGCTCGCGGATCGGCTCGACCGCAAGCGCATGATGATCCTCACGGAC
Source organism: Chloroflexota bacterium (assembly GCA_902810765.1). Taxonomy (GTDB): domain Bacteria; phylum Chloroflexota; class Chloroflexia; order Thermobaculales; family Thermobaculaceae; genus CADDYR01. The sequence continues at coordinate 6,146 of CADDYR010000052.1, read as the reverse complement.
ATCGGTCGCGCCCTGGCGATGGCCGCGATCCCGATCCTGGCGTCGCTCGGTGCTCTCGACGTCTGGTGGATCTACGGGCTGGCGTTCCTGACATCCGTGCTCACGATCTTCTTCGACACCGGGGAGTTCGCCGCGATCCCCAGCCTAGTCGGCCAGGAAGACCTCGTGAGGGCGAACGGGCGCATCCAGGCCAGCTACTCCGCCGCGAGCATCGCCGGACCCCTCCTGGCGGGCCTCCTCGTCACCGCGCTCCCGATCACGGCCGTCCTGTTCTTCGACGCCCTCTCCTTCCTGGTCTCCGCGGCGTCGCTCTCGACGGTGGGCGCGAGCTTCAACGTGGCGAGCGATGAGCGCAAGGCGTCCAGCATCCGGGAGGACGTGGTCGAGGGGCTGCGGTACGTGCTCGGTCACCCGGTGCTGCGGAACATCTCGGCGATGATGGCGCTGGTCAACTTCGTCGGCAGCACCTCGGGCGCTCAGATCGTGCTGTTCGCCAAGGAGAGGCTGGGAGCGTCCGATCCGAGGGTCGCTCTGTTCTACTCAGCGGGTAGCGCGGGCGTGGTGGTGCTGTCCCTCTCCGCGGGGCTGCTGCGCAGGCGCTGGACGTTCTCGCAAGTCGCCCTGGGCGCTCTGATGTTGAGCGGAATGTCGCTCGTCGCGATGGCGCTGATACGCGAGTACTGGGTGGCTCTCGCGCTGTGGGCGCTCGGCGGCGGGTTCGGTGTGCTGTTCAACATCAACACCGGCAGCCTCAGGCAGGCCATCGTGCCGAATCATCTGCTGGGACGGGTCATCAGCATCGCGAGCGTGCTGGCCTGGTCCGCCATCCCGCTGGGCACCTTGCTGGGAGGCGTCGTGATCGAGCGCACGCATGACGTCGTCGCAGTGTTCGCGGCCATAGGCGTCCTCGAGGTGCTCATACCCCTCGCGTTCGCGTTCACCGCGCTCGGCCACGCCGAGAGGTACCTGCCGGCCGCGACGCCGAAAGAGTCCGACTGAGCCCCCTTCGATGCCCGGACGGGACCCCGCCGCCACGGGGACTCGACCGAACACGGCTGGCCCTGATGAGACCGGTTGTGTGGCATCGCTCTCCGTAGCCAGGCGCGCCTGGACGCCGGGATGAGGTGTTTGCGATACGGCCATCCGTGACCTCACCTCCTGCCTCTGAGGGCGAGCTCGAGGTACTGCACGCCTGAGCCGAGCGAGCCCGAGCACAGCACGCCCACCAGGATGCCGAGGGGCCAGACGGCGAGGGAGGAGCTGCCGGACCTCACCACCCACAGCGCGTACAGCACACCCGCGAAGTAGGGCAGCATGCCCGCCCCCGTGACCAGCCTGCTTCGATGACTCATCACCCGCTTGTGCTCGACTATCTCCGGAGAGTCCGGAGGCACGGCGAACACTCGCGCGAGGACCGAGCTGAGGAGGCCGGGAGGCAGCAGCGTGAGGTAGACGAGGCTCAACAACCCCCCGATCAGCAGCGCCACAGCCTCCGGCCTCCCGTTCCAGTGCACGATCACCCCGGCGGGCAGGGCGAAGCCACAAGCCCCTCCCAGGCGCAGGATGGCAAGCGCGATCAGACCTCTCGAGGACACCTCATACCCTCCCCCGCCTTCGGCGACCGATCCCCCAACGACAGGCCTAGAGGTACGAGAGGATGATCGGGAGGGAGACTCCCAGCACCCCCACCGCGAGCGTGATCCTCGCCCTGTGCCACATCTGCCGCCTCGCCCGCTCCAGGTCGGGCTCCGGCTGCCGCTGCAGCATGAACCGGAGCAGGCGCGAGACCGCCCCGGGGACCTGCGCGAACCAGAGGTCCACCCGCCACTCCATCTGCTCCGGCCGTGGCAGGCTTGTGCCCCGCCTCTCCTCGAGGAGCCGAAGGAATCTCTGCTGAGCGCGAATCGTCCAGATCCCGCACACGAGCCCTGCGGCCAGCCATATCCCCAGGCCGAGCAGGGATAGATCCTCACCGCTCAAGCGAACCCACCCAAGGGGTGAGCAGGAGGCCGATAGCACCTACTGCCCTCATATTATCACCGTCTTGCTTGCGCGTCCCAATCTACGCTTGAGTGCACCTCTCGGCGGGGCGGGCTATGCCCAACTAAGGCAACCAACTCGTCACCGCATGCCATAACTGCCCCCACGTCCCAGCCAGGGTGCTTGTGACCGCGACGTGGAGCTCGCCCGGCTCAAGAGGTGGGGTGTATGCCACCCCCGGACCAACAGAGATCGAGCCTCCGCCGACGTATCGAGCCGCACCAGAAGATAGGCTCTATCCCACCCTCCGTAACCGGAAATGCCAAGAGATGGTCATCAGGATCCAGACCGCAACCGCAAAGGCTATTACAAGTATTGTCCCGTGCGTGGGCTTTATACCTAAAATTGCCAGAACAAGCGCGATCGCAAGAGCGAAACCAAACAAGATTGTTGGCATATATGGACTGATGCGGGCAAGCTGTCGGCGATACGCCACGATTAGAATTACCGCCAGGAAGAACACCCCAGCGCTGACCCAAAGCAGGGGATCGGCACGGTCAATCCTTGCAGGGTGACCAGCCAATACGGACATCTGTGCTTGAAGCATGTTGACTACTCCCGTCGAGAGAGGGCTCTGCAATTCGCCGCATATAGCCGAAACTGATTGGCGTCAACTGTCGGATCTGCAGCGTAGGGCACTGCGGATGCGCCCTACGCTAGGCGAGACCGGCCCGGGGGATCAAGGCGCCGTCAGGGCCTCAGCACAAGCCGCCAAGTCCTGCAGAGATAACGGAGTATCTATGAAAGCCGCCAACGCATCTCCTATGCCTGGAATGAAGGTTAAGGCAAGCGCCAAAGTGTTGGCGATCCCGTTCTCGATATCACCCTCCTCATAGCCACGAGTTCCTGCAACAGCGTTTACGCACGTATGTACACTAAGAAATACAATGGCTATGCAAGTATATCCCCATATCGTATGGACTCACGAATCTGCATATTTCTCATCTAAATGAAACCTTCACCTGTGTACCACGAATCTAGGCATGACATGTCGCTTGGAGTCTTTACAGATATCTTTGGGCTTGATCAGCTTGGAGCGATGCCCCGCAAATATCGCTGTGAGCGAGACTAGGGCTATATCTGCGGAGGAATTCACTTGCTTATCTAATCAGCCCGATGGCTAATACTACGATCCCCGCAACCAACATCAGCATACCTATAAACCCGCCGTACTTGACATCAGCCCTGCCCGCGCCTGCTTCCAATATGGCCGATTTGGGGTTGCCGGGATCGTAGCGTACGCCCACCTCGGCACCTTCAGGGTACCTGCTAGCGACCTGCTCGGCGCCACTCCTGCGCTTGAAACCAGACATGTTGTAGGTCCATCTCCTGGCCTGGTACTTTACTCCATCCACCGTGTACTCGTACCTGATATCTGGGAAATACTGCCCAGCGATGTTGAACCCCATTCCCAAATCTCTAACCCTTGAACGGACAATTTTACCTCGGGTCACCGGCCAGTTAATGCTGTTACTGCTTGTCCTCACGTGAAGAATTAGCCTTCCAATAAACAGTAAGGCTATGCAGATCACGATGATGCCTGCTCCCAGAACCGCAGTGTGATTGCTGATCATGGTGGCGTACGTCCTCTCCTAAGTTATTCGTAAAGTAGCTTGGATAGCCGCAAGAGTCTGTCATAGGGCGCTGTCGCACATGGCTGCCTCGTATAGAGTTCATCCGTGATGGAGTGATGCAGATCATAGCACGAACGAGACGAGAGCGGGGCTGAGGAGAGGTCGAGGAATGGTCGAGGTCTGGGGAGTGCGCCGTTGGCCCGACCTCACAGCGGGCACAGATCGCGAAAGGTGATCGGGTTGAGCGACGACCGATCCCGGGCGATGGTGCTCAGTCGCCTGAACCAGTCCCGCTCCACCTCGAGTCGAAGCGGTTTGCGCGGGCGACGCGGGGCCGGTCATAATGGAGCGTACGGACCTCACCGGCGGAAGGGAGCGACACGGGCGATGGCGGTACTCGGAGCTGAGCGGCGGACGGGCCTGGCCGCCCGTGCTATCCTGGGCGCGGGCGACGTCGCGGCGATCGGAGCGTTCGTCGCGCTGGGGCTGGAGAGCCACGGACTGCTCGACAACTGGCAGCTCAACCTGGTCCGCGTCTCGGCTCCCTTCGTGATAGGCTGGTTCGCGGTCTCGCCGCTCACCCGCGTGTACTCGGCGACCACGCTCGCGGGCGCCCGTCCCCTCATGGCCCGCTCCGCTCTCAACTGGCTCGCGGGGATCACGCTCGGCCTCGCGCTGAGGGGCCTCGTGTTCCGCGAGGACGTCGTGCCCACCTTCGCGCTGATCACGCTGCTGTTCACGGGGCTGTTCGTCCTCGGCTGGAGGGCGCTCTTCTTCGTCTTCTTCTCCAGATATCACACCAGCGCCGGGTAGCAAGGCAGCCCGAGAACAGGGACTCGACCGTTGTATAGCAGCCAGACGCCCTTCAGCCCTCGGCACTCTGACTCATACCGGTTTCGGGTGAACACTTACCCTTCTGCCGTTTGGAGCCACCAAGCATTGTCATCCTGAGCCCTTCGCTTAGCTCGAGAGTCGGCCCTGAGCTTGTCGAAGGGGAACGCCCAAAGGGTCTCTACAGATTCTTCGGCCCTTCGGGCCTCAGAATGACATACTATTCACCCGGATTTGGTTAACTGCTCTGTATCAGCTTCGCCTGCTCGAGGATCCACTTCCGCTGGTAGCTCGCGAGGAACTCCCAGATAGCCTTCACCGCCCGCGCGTCGGCGAGCGCGTGATGTGGCACCTCGCTCTCCTTCGGGAGGCGCGGGTCGTCGGTGTCGAGCCCCATCATCAGGCACCACTGCTGCAGCTCGTTCGCGTGGTATCGCCAGCCCTCGGGAAGAGCCTCCGCGCCGCCGAGAAGCTGGATCACGAGGAGCCAGTCGTACGCGCTGCCTCCCCAGCTCCAGAACTCCGGCTCGCCCGGCCCGACGAACTCGAGCAGCCCCTCCCTGATCCCGGCAACCGTCCTCCACACCCCCGGCTCCTCGGGCTCGAGCCTCGGGAGCACCTCGGCGCGCACCCAGGCGTTCGCCCGCGCCGGGTCGAACTCCCGCGATATGGCGTAGAACTCCCGGCCGTCCTCCGCGACCACCCCGATGCTGACGAGCTCGAGCGTGCGGCCCAGGTCGAGGAACTCCGTGTCGAGGAAGAACCTCACCTCCCGACCGTGCCCCAAGCGGGGTAGGCGACGGCGCCCGTGGCGAGCACGCGCGTCTGCCTGCCCGAGGCGGTGAGCGCGACGAGCGACGTCCCTCCCCTGCCCTCCCGCACGACCGCGAGCAGGCGGCCGTCCGGTGACCAGGCGGGCTGCCTGTAGCTCGCCGCTCGCGGGCCTCCGAGCGTGTGCCTGTTGCCGGTCGCGACGTCCAGCACGACCACCTCGTCCGCGCCCGAGGGCGTCGGCACGTCGTAGGCGATCACCTGCCCCCGCGGCCGCCAGGTGATCGGACCGAAGTCGCTCTCGACGATCGTGTCCTGCACCTGCACCTTGCCGCCGGTGACGGGGATTGTGCAGAGCACGCCCGTGCCGCCGAACGCGCTGAACGCCACGGTCTTCCCGTCGGGGCTGATCGCGCCGTAGCGGAGCAGGAGCGTGCTCGCGCGGAAGGGCGTGCCGTACGGCCTGAGGTCGTCGGGCACGTCCGAGGTCCTTGCCACGACGCGCACGAGCCGCCCGGTCGGGCTGTATAGCCTGAGCTCGTTGCGCATCCGGATCCCCCTCGCGAGCTGCCCCATGCTGGACAGGAGCAGCGCCTTGCCTGAAGGGGACCACGACGGATCGTAGCCGGGCGCGATCTTTCGATCCCCGCCGGAGGGCAGCGCGATCACGTGCACCTGGCTCCAGTCGCGACCGGGGTCGAGCCGGCCGTCCTTGTTGCTGTCCACAGTACGGGTGTATGCGATGCGCCGGCCGTCCGGGCTCCAGGCGAGCTGCGTCACGCCGTCGGTCGCGAGCGTCCGGCTCTTGCCCGAGGGGAGCCGGAGCACGAGCGTGCCGCCGCCCGTCCTGCCCTTGAGCCTGACGTACGCCAGCTTGCCCCCCTTGGGGGACCACCGCGGCTCCGCGTTCGTGCCGCTCCTGACGAGCCT
>CADDYR010000051.1 GCA_902810765.1 Chloroflexota bacterium | reverse complement strand
GCTGCCGATGCCGTTGCGCCTGTGCTCGGGCGCGACGGCGATCAATCGGACCGACGCGAGGTGCCGGCCCTCGTGCTCCCGCACGCTGCCGAGGATCGCGCCCAGGAGCTCGTCACCCTCCCGAACTACGAGCTGGAGCTCGGGCCTGTGGTCGGGCTCGTCGGCCAGCCGACGCCGTAGCAGCTCGAGGCTGAAGGTGTCGAGGGGCAGCGCCCGCTCGCACAGCCCGAGCAGCCTCGGAAGGTCCTGTTCCGTCAGCTCGTGGATCTCCACCGCATCACCTCCTTGGAGCTCGTGATCTTCGCATCTCTCCGGCTTCCCGCGAGCGCGTGCCGCTCGATGGCTCCGCCAGCTGCCATTCTAAGGCCGCCCGCCGCACGTGTCATCGCCGGGGTCCCTGCTGAGCCTCCGGCCCGGATTTTATGGTTTGTTTGTACTGTCGAGTGCGCCGGCTGCGTCCGGGATGGTATCGTTGTAGCCGGTAGATTGCACGCACCCCGAGGCTGGCGGATACCTTGGCTTCACACACGACCATCAGGAGGAGTCCAGCAGATATGAGCAACGACGGCACCCCCGATCCGGACAGGGGGAAGACTGCCATTCAGTACGATCGCCGGAGGTTCCTGCGCTACGCGCTCGCGATGGCGGGAGGCGGGCTGCTCACGGCCTGCGGCGCAGCGACGAGCAGGCTCACCCCGGGTGCTACAAAGGCTCCAGCGCAGCCCACGAGCCCTTCCGCCTCGACACAGGCGCCCACCGCGCCTGGTGCATCGCCGTCCGCGACCACCGCGGCAGGGCCCGTGGGGACGGCCGCGGTGCCGACCGTGCAGCCGACGACCGGGATACCGATGGAGATGCCCGGGAGCGCGACCGGGACCGCGGTCCCCACAGCGATGCAGACTCCGGCGGCGAGCACGCCGACGACACCTCCGAAGGAAGCGAAGTACATCCAGACGTTCCGCTCCCGCCCGGACCTGCAGCCGCCCAGGATCACCGTGACCACGAAGGCTCGGGGCGTCGCCCCAGGGCTCGTGTTCATCGGACCCAAGAGAGGCCCCGACGAGAAGGGGGCTGGGCAGAACGGGGTGATGATCCTCGACAACGACGGCCAGGTCGTCTGGTTCAAGCCGGTGCCGAGCGGCGAAAAGGCCACGGATGTCCGCGTGCAGCGGTATAAGGGGAGGCCGGTCCTAACCTACTGGCAGGGGACGAGCGCCATGGGACACGGGCAGGGCGACGGGGTGATCCTCGACACCTCGTACCGCGAGATAGCTCGTGTCAAGGGCAGTGGTGGATTGTATCCCGACCTGCACGAGTTCCTGATCAGTCCGCAGGACACCGCGCTCGTGACTGTGTACAAACAGATCAGGCGCGATCTATCCGCAGTAGGCGGACCAAAGAGCGGTATAGACTTCGACGGAATCATCAGGGAGATCGATATCGCGACCGGCAAGGTGCTGTTCGAGTGGCACAGCGTGGAGCACGTGGGCCTGGAGGAGTCGTACGAGAAGCCCGAGAAGGGCAGGCTGTTCGACTACTTCCACATCAACTCGATAGATGTGGACTCTGATAACAACCTGATAGTGTCGGCCCGCAATACCTGGACGATCTACAAGCTCGACCGCAAGACTGGCGAGATCAAGTGGCGTCTGGGGGGCAAGAAGAGCGACTTTCGGATGGGGGAGGGCACGCAGACCGCGTGGCAGCACGACGCGAGGGTGCATCCCGGAGGACTGCTTACGATCTTCGACAACGGCAGCAACCCACAGGTCCACAAGCAGTCACGTGGAGTGGTCCTCCAACTCGATACCGGTAAGATGACCGCAACGCTGGTCCGGGAGTACACACACCCCAAGCCTCTGGTCGTGAACAACCAGGGCAACATACAGATGCTCCCGAACGGTGACTTATTCATCGGATGGGGAGCGCAATCCTACTGCTCGGAGTTCAGTCGTGATGGCGGGCTCGTACTCGACGTCCAATACCCTCCCGGCGAGCAGTCGTACCGTGCCTACCGCTTCGAGTGGACGGGCACGCCCGCAGAGATGCCCGTTCTTGCCGTGGAGAGGGGACCTAGGGGTGAGGCGGAGGTGTACGCGAGCTGGAACGGCTCGACGGAGACCGCCTCCTGGCAGGTGCTGGCGGGCGGGAGCCCTGACGAGCTCAAGCCTGCGGGCAGAGCGGCACGCAGCGGGTTCGAGACGAAGGTCAGCGTGAGCTCGGAAGGGCCGTACTTCGCGGTGCAGGCCAGGGACGAGTCGGGCAAGGTACTCGCCACCTCCAAGCCAGCCCAGCTTGGATCATAATCCTTGGCCTCCGGACAGGTATCGGGGGCTGCATGCAGATTCTCTCAGGGTACCTGCTTGCATCTGCTAGCCGAGGGTCATCTCAGCTGGATTTGTGCCCGGCCATACGGGTAACTTAACATGGCTGTGTGGCCCGCATGATGCGGCCCACCGACCCGGGGCTGGCTTCGAAATGTGCCTGAGGAGGAGTCGGGATAACAGAGCGACGACGTGAGCCAGGCACTCGACATGGTACGTCCGCTCAGCCGGATCAAAGAGGAGAGGACGGGAGTTACATGCCTGCCGCCAAGTGGGTACTTTTCTTTGTGCTTGTGTGCGCCGTCTTTTTCCTGGTCCCAGTGAGCTGGAAGGATCCGTGGCTCGCAGAGGGCACCAGGGCGTCCTCGTACTGGGGTGCGCGCAATCAACCCAAAGTCTTCGCCAGCTATCCTCGCGTCACGGCCCAGGAACTGTGCGCCTACATCCGCTCTGGCAAGCCACTGCTCATAGACGACGTACGATCCTCGCAGAAGTACTCCAGGGGTCACATACCCGGTGCGAAGCACATGCCTGGTAACACTGTTCAGCAAGCTCGCAAGTGGTTGGACAAGGGCACGCTGATAGTGCTGTACGACGACTGGCCGGGCGAGTACTACGCCGCGAGCCAGGAACACTACATGCTCCACTACGGGTTCAAGAACCACTGGCCGATCTCAATCCTCAAGGGTGGCTTCACCTCCTGGGAACAGTCCGGGTGTGGCGTCCGGAAGGGCACGAAGCCGTGACGATGCCCGGCAGCTGGAGCACTCCGCAGTCACTGCTCATGAACATTGAGAAGCGGAGATCTCTGCCCGGCCGTCTGCCCTGGACATCCATCGTCCTCTGGGCATTGATTCTCGGTGGTCTCACACTGCGTGTCATCTACTTCTACACCACACCTGCGGAGACCTGGGGTGATACTCCACGGTACGATCAGATAGCCAGCTACTGGGCGGCCGGCTGGCCGGTGTGGGAGCCAGCCTCACCGCTGGACCTCAGGGGCGGGTTTACGTACCCCTTCTTTCTGATGGTCGTCTTCAAGATATTTGGCCACAGCGCGAAGATCGCTGCCGCTTTCCAGCACGCCATAGGGCTGATGCTCGTCCCGCTGACCTATTCTCTAGGCAGGATCTCTTTCTCCCGTCCGGTAGGGTTGATAGCAGCCGGCCTGGTGGCTCTGGACCCCGCGCTCATCAGGTACGAGAACCGTCTGATGACCGAGATCCTGTTCGCATTCCTGATGATGCTCTCGACGTGGCTTCTGCTGATGGCGAGCCAGAGGGATGCCCTGCGACGGAGCCTGCCGCATCTCGCGCTCTCGGGCATCTGCCTGGGACTCGCGATCCTGGCTCGCCCCAGCTTTCAGGCGTACGTGGCGATCGTGCCCGCGATCCTCGCCGTCGCCGTCCTGTCCCGGAGTCACGATCTGCATCGTGGATCGTTCGTAAAGGATAAGGTGCTGCGATTCGCGGCGATGTGCGCGGTATTTCTGCTTGCCACCGCTGCGGTCCTCCTGCCCTGGGTGGCCCGCAACTACTACGCCTATCACTACGCCGGGCTCAGTGCGATCTCGGGCCAGCTGTACAAGAAGACAGTGCCCTTCACCTCCCCGGAAGGCAACCATCCTGTGTTCAGGCGCTGGATCCAGCACGACATCACCGCGAACGGGAACTGCAACAGCGTCTGCGGACAGGCAGGACTCCTCGCCGGGACCTGGAAGAGCGGCTACGACTGGCTGGAGTCGAACCGCATCCTCGGCGAGATAGCCAAGGAGGACATTCGGCGCCACCCAGTGCAGTATCTCGAGACGACCTGGCCGACCCTTCTGAACATGTGGCAGAACAACGACTTCGAGATCGGCGGTAAGTCTCAGACCAACAAGGATGACTACCAGATCAACGCGCAGATCTGGAACCGGTACTGGAGCACCTTCCCGCACGAGGAGAAGGTTTGGTTCGAGACTTGGCTATGGCCCCCGATCGTGTGGCTCGCGATCGGGGGCTCGCTCTGGCTGGTGATCGGGCCTGCGATCGCCTGGTGCTGGCATCTGATAAGAGGGAGGCCTCTGAATTCACGGCTGGTCATCAGGCTGGCCCTGTTCCTGCCACTGCTCTACACCGTCCTCACCACGGCACTGCTGAGCGACACCGGAAATCCCCGCTACCGGATACCGTTCGATCCTATCGTCTGCATCTTTGCAGCCGCGGCCGCAGCTGTCATCATCCTGACGGCCGCAATGATCCTGCAGAGGAGGTGGAGTCGCGGCGGGTTCCGCCCGCGGCACGACTATTCTCGTCCCACTCCACGCCTCTGAAGTGTTGGAAGTGGGCAAGCTGTCCTATTCCAATCTCCCCGCCATCAGATAGGTAGTGGAAGATAGCGTCGTAAGCATCCATCACCAGCCGTTCATAGGTCGTGCGCCAGAGCCGTATGCGGCTGAGCACTGACGTACGAGCAAGGGTGCTGAACAGAAGTGTGCTCAGCACCCTTGATTGGGAGGAATCTAGAGGTCAACTATCTGCCAGTAGAAATATGATCCGCTGGGTGCCGTCCCGTCCAGATGCACTGTGAAGGAATCAGCTGAACGGGTTACGTACCAGGGCGCGCTTACAGAGCTTGAGAGTGGCGTGATGATGACCCCATAACTGATGTCGCCTCGATTGTGCGTGATCGTTCTACTTCCGTTGCTGACCCAGTTAGCAGTACCGCGCATCTTGTACGTCTCCTGCGACAAGATCGCTGCTCCGGTGTCATTACCTGACAGAACCTTGTTGCCGTACTGGATTCCTCGACCGGCAGCAGCGCCACTAGCCTCATCCGAGGTCCACCATGCATACTCCGTGAAGCCGTCAAAGCGGTTGTAGGAAACCACATTGCCGGAACCCATATCGCGGACACCTACCTGGAACACACCTAGGGTGGACTCGAAGTAATTCGACAGGATGACGTTGTCTGCCGCAGCTGATGAGTCGCCCGTCTGCTGGTTGATGGATTCATCTATCACAACGCCGTACTCCTTCGCCGCGATGTCGTTACAGATGACCCAGGCAGCATTGTAGGCTAAGGCAATCCCCCAGTGACATCGAATGATTCGGTTCTTCATGTAAGTGTGATAGCCCGAGTTATCTGGCCCCTGATAGATGCCAACCCCGAACCCCCCTGCGCTGCCGCTGAAATCGCCGCCAACCTCCACGTTTTCTACCTGAGCATGGCTCACTCTCGAAAGAAAGAGCCCGTAGGTGTCGGGCTTTGTGCTCGTGGTGTCAGGCAGATAATCCCCGTACACTTGCAGGTCACGGATGGCAATATGGTTGTCATTCGTGCCGGGCGTGCGCTTGCTGGTTGAGATCAGCTTGCCGCTCGCACCAGCCATGTAAATCCGAGTGGCGTTAGAGCCGAGACCTTGAAGTATCACTCCGGTCCTTAGCACTACCGCAGAGTCAGCGGGTTCGCCATCGACCGAATAGCGAGGCGTCACTGTATAGGTGCGAGCTCCAAGCTGGACAACTCCGCCATCATCTGGAAGCGAGTCGATAGCATTCTTTATCTTCTCAGTGTCATCGGCTCCCGTCATGTCGTCCACCCAGACGTATCCTGCGCGCGTTGCATCACTGATAGCCAAGGCTGCTCCTCCTTACTGTACGACCACCGACAGAACTAATGTTCTGCCTCTCACTTAATAAGCCGTTCAGCAAGGCGACTTATGCGCACAATATGGTTAGCCAGCCGATAGAGAATTTGGGACCGTGCTGGTCTCCGGTTACGGCATCTGTATTAGCAGGTGATGTCTAACGCTCGGCCCCCACATAACAAGCGAGAGCATAGACCCTGATGCCGACCGGGCGCGCGACGAGGTGAAGCGGCTGTACGCGAAACAACGGTAGTATCATCATCAGAGCGCGCCCTACTCGCATGGTCTCGATCCCTACCGTCTCCAGACGATGATCTCACGGACGTACAGGGAGTACGTCTCGATGTGCCCAGGCTCGGCTCGTGACGCTGGCACCTCTTCGGTCTTCGCTGGCGCTCGTCTCGCGAGCGCGCTCAGGACCGCACGTCCTGCGGCGACCGCGCCGAGGGCCAGCACTCCCGCCCCGGCCAGGGCCAGCGCCGATGCTCCCCGCGGCATCGCCGTCCGCAGCTCCTTTCCCCTGTAGGGCTCGATAGCTCCTGATCCCATCCTCCTGTCCTCCATCCAGACACGAAGTCATACGGGTTCCGGGTAGACGCCTACCGAGTGTCGTCCTGATAGCACTCACGCTTGTCATCCTGAGCCCTTCGCTTCGCTCGAGGGTAAACTCCGCGAAGGGCTCGAGAGCCTGCCCTGAGCGGGAGCGAAGGGGTAAACTCCGCGAAGGATCTTGATAAGGTATGCCTTGCACCGAGCCGTGACTACAGATTCTTCGGCCCGCGGCCTCAGAATGACAGACCCACCACCTAGACTCGCTATCACTACATGTTATACCCCCTTCGGCCGCTCTGCTATAATCCCGCAGGATCTGGTCAGGAGTCGTTCCCCTTGTTCGTCGTCGGCACAGCCGGGCACGTGGACCACGGCAAGAGCACCCTCGTAAAGTCCCTCACGGGCATAGACCCCGACAGGCTCCAGGAGGAGAAGCTCCGGGAGATGACGATAGACCTCGGGTTCGCCTGGCTCGCCCTCCCCTCCGGACGCGAGGTCTCGATCGTGGATGTGCCCGGCCACGAGCGCTTCATCAAGAACATGCTCGCGGGGGTCGGGGGGATAGACGCCGCGCTGCTCGTCGTCGCCGCCGACGAGGGGGTGATGCCCCAGACCTCCGAGCACCTGGCGATACTCGACCTGCTCGGAGTGCCCCGCGGCGTCGTGGCCCTCACGAAGCTCGACCTCGTGGACCCGGACTGGCTCGAGCTCGTCCGAGAGGAGGTCTCCGAGGCACTCCGAGGCACGGTGCTCGAGCGCGCGCCCGTCGTCGCCCTCTCGGCCCGCACGGGTGAGGGGCTCGACGCGCTGCTCTCCGCGCTCGACGATGTGCTCGCGGAGGGCGAGGCGCCGAGCGCCAGCGGAACGCCTCGACTGCCGATAGACCGCGTGTTCACCGTGCAGGGCTTCGGCACCGTCGTGACGGGCACTCTCACGGGCGGACCGGTGTCGCTCGGCCAGGAGCTGGTCGTCCTGCCCACGGGCGCTCGGACGCGCGTGCGGGGGCTGCAGACCCACGGGCGCAGGCTCGAGCGCGCCGACCCCGGCAGGCGGCTCGCGGTGAACCTCGCCGGGCTGGCGGTGGAGGACCTGCGCCGCGGCTTCGTGCTCGCACCTCCCGGCGCCATTCAGCCCACCCGTCGGTTCGACGCGCGCATACGCCTCCTGGCGGACGCCCCCCAGCCCCTCCAGCAGGGCCGCAGGCTCGACCTGTTCTCGGGGGCCGAGGAGACGGTCGCGACCATGAGCCTGCTCGACCGCGACGCCCTGCGCCCCGGCGAGAGCTGCTACGCCCAGCTGCGCGTGAGGGAGCCCCTCGCGCTGCTTCGGGGCGACCGCTTCATCCTGCGCCAGCCCTCGCCGAGCCTCACCGTGGGAGGGGGCGTCGTGCTCGACCCCCACCCGAAGCGGCACCGGCGGAAGGTCGCGGCGACCACCGCGCTCATGGAGACGCTCGAGCGCGGCACACCGGAGGACCTGCTCCTCTCGGAGCTCGCGAGGATCGGCCCCACGGACAGGTCCCGGCTGCTCAGGTCCGGCGGCTCGGAGCCCGCGCTCGACTCCCTGATCGGGTCGGGAAGGGTCGTGCCCGCCGTGCCCGGTCAGCCGCACACGCTGCTGTTCACCGACGCTCAGTGGCGGGACCTCGTGCAGCGGGTGAGGGGCATGCTCTCCTCGTACCACTCGGCGCATCCGCTCCGACCCGGGATGCCCCGGGAGGAGCTGAAGAGCAGGCTGAGGCTGGACGCCCGCGCCTTCGCGCAGGCCGTGGAGGGGCTCGCGGCCCGGGGAGAGGTCGCGGACGACGGCACCCGGGTGCGCCTGGCCGGGTTCGAGGTCCGCTTCGAGGGCAGGACGGGCGAGGAGGCGCGGCGCGTCCTGGACGCCGTCCGGGCCGGGGGCTACTCCCCGCCGGGCGCGCAGGAGCTCCGGGCCGACCCCGAGCTGCTCGCGGCCCTCGTCGAGACCGGCAGGCTCGTCAGGCTGAACGACTCGGTGTACTATGATCCCGAGGTGTACGAGCGGATGGTGGCTTCGATCGTGCAGGCCATCCGGGAGTCGGGTCCGATCACGGTTGCGCGGACGCGCGACCTGTTCAACACGAGCCGCAAGTACGCCCTCGCGCTCCTCGAGCACCTGGACTCGGTCCACGTGACCAGCAGGCGGGGAGACGAGCGCGTGCTCAGGTAGCAGAGGATGGAGAGAGCGATGGCCAACGTGCGAAACCGCCGCAAGGAATGGGAGATGGCGCTACTGATAGGCGCGGCGCTCGGCGCGCTGTACGTGGCGACGCGCCCGAAGACCGAGAGGCGCACCGACAGGACCGCGCTCGTGGACTGGGGACGGGTCGAGGACACGGCCCTGGGCATCGTGCGCGGAGCGCCCGACGAGCACATCCCGAACCGCATCGGCCTGAACCTAGAGTACCGCGCGATGGTGGCGCGCTGCACCGGCGTCATCACCGAGTACACCGGAATGAGCCTGCCGGGAGCACTCGAGGCCGTGTACGTGTTCGACCGCAAGGACTGGATCAGAGCGAACATCGAGGGGTTCAGGCGGCTCTTCGACCGCATCGAGGAGATCCAGCGAGAGCTGCAGCCGGGCAACACGCTCGCGGCGCTGCTCCTCGGCGAGGTGAACCGCCAGGTGCTCAGCAGCCAGCTCGGCCTCCTCATGGGCTACCTCGCCCGAAGGGTGCTCGGGCAGTACGACCTCGCGCTGCTCGGCAAGGAGGTCGTGACCACCGGCAACCTGTACTTCGTCGAGCCGAACATCGCGCGGATCGAGCGGGAGCTCCACCTGCCGGGGCTCGACCTGCGGATGTGGATCGCGCTCCACGAGACGACTCACGCCTACGAGTTCGAAGGCAACCCGTGGCTGAGGGAGCACTTCAATGGGCTGCTCGAGAAGTACTTCGAGGGGCTGAACCAGCAGGTGCGCGGGCTGAGGGGACCGCAGGCGCTCCGCAACCTCGCGCGGCGACTCCGCAGCCCCGGCAGGCGCGAGGGCTGGATGGAGCTGCTGATGACCGACGAGCAGCGCCTGCTCTTCCGCCAGCTCCAGGCGGTGATGAGCCTGCTCGAGGGCTACTCCAACCACATCATGAACACCGTCGGAGGCCGAATCCTGCCCGACTTCGAGCAGATCAGGGAGAGGGTGGAGGCGCGGCGCAGGCGCACCGGCGTGGCCGACAGGCTGTTCGCCAGGCTCACCGGCCTGAACATCAAGATGGAGCAGTACCGCCTGGGCGAGAGCTTCGTCAACGAGGTGGTGCAGCGCAGGGGCATCGAGTTCATGAACCGTGTGTGGACCGGCCCCGAGGCCCTGCCCTCGATGGACGAGGTCCGCCAGCCCGACCTGTGGATCCGCCGCATCGAGTCCTCGACTCCGGGGCTCTCGGGCGGCTCCTGAGCGCGGGACGCCTGCCTCACCCGCAACCGGGGAGGCGGTAGACGAAGCCGGGGCCGCCCAGGTACATCCCGCCGTCCACGTTCACGCACAGGCCGTTGGCGTACACATGGGGCCTCCTGACCGTCTCGGGCGGCGCTCCGGTCACGCCCGGGATCGGCGTGTGACCGTGCACGAGCCGCCTGCCCCCGAATGTGCGCAGGAACGACTCGGCCCTCATCCTGCCGCTCGGGCTGCCGTCATCGAACGCGTGGCGCTCGGTGAAGTCTGAGAGCAGCTGGCCCCAGGCTCGCGCGTCGTCCGACCGCAGGATCGAGCGGACGCGCTCGTTCACCTCCTCGACGCTCCTGCCGTAGCGCGTGTAGAAGGTGGAGTCGGCGTGGACGAGCAGGGCGTCCCCCTCCAGCGCCAGGCAGGGCCGTTCGCACAGCCACTCGACGTGCTCTGGACCCAGGCCCGCGAGGTCGGACGGCCTGCCCCCGTTCAGCATCCAGTCGAGCACGAACGCGATCCCGACGTCCTCGGTCGGCGGCTTGTAGAATCGGTGGACCGAGAGGATGAGCACCTCGTGGTTGCCCAGGAGCATCCGCACGGCCCCTCCCGAGTCCGCGGCCTCGCGCTCGAGCCGCATCACGAGGTCGAGCGCGAGGATGCCGTCCGGCCCGCGGTCGAAGAGGTCGCCGATGAACCAGAGGGTCGAGTCTCCCCCGGCCCACGCGGCCTCGGGGGTGAGGAGGCCCGCGTCGCCGAGGCCCGCGACGAGCCGGTCGAGGTGGCCGTGCACGTCGCCCACGACGTAGACCGGGCCCCGGCTCATTCGGCCTTCAGCTCCCTCTCGGCCGCCATCTGCCAGAGCCACCAGTCCCGTCCGGGCAGGTCGGCCCGGAACACCTCGATGTTTCCCCTGTCCGCCACCGTCACGTAGCAGGTCCTGCCGTCAGGGCCGCCGAAAGTCAGGTTCGTGCAGTTCTTCCCCGCGAGCGCGACCCTCGCGAGCAGCTCTCCCCCGGGAGAGAGCTTCACCACCTCCCCCTTGCCCCACCGCGTCACGTACAGGTTGCCCGCGACGTCGCACCTCATCCCGTCGAGCCCGTAGTCCTCGAACTCGATCAGCAGCCGCTTGTTGCTCATCTCTCCGTCCGGTCCGAGGTCATAGGCCCAGATCCTTCGCTGCACGCTCTCGTTCACGTACAGCACCCTGTCCTCCGGCCCCACCTCTATCCCGTTCGTCGTACCCATCCCGGACTCGAGCAGCTCGACGGTGCCGTCCACGTCCACCCTCCAGATCTGCCCCGTGGAGTCGCTCCAGCTGGGGTCGGACGCGAAGATGGTGCCGTTGGAGGCGATCGCGATGTCGTTGGGCTGGTTCATCCGCGGCTCGTGGCAGTGGACGGCGACCGCGCGGGTGCCCATGTCCACCCGGAGCACGTTGTGGCCGGTGTAGTCCGCGACGAACATCTCGCCCTCCAGATTGAAGCGGATGCCGTTGCCGACGCTGCCCTCGGGCAGCTCGAGGAACACGCTCGCCTCTCCCTCCGGCGTGACCCTGCCGATGGTGCCCTGGTGATCGTAGTTCACCGCGTACAGGTTGCCGTCTCTGTCGCACGCCGGGCCCTCGATGCCCTCGGTGAACCCTCCCACGGGAGTGAGCTCCCTGCTCACGAATAGCTCTTCGCCCATCACGACCTCGCTTGCTATGAACCGACCAGACAAACAGAATAACAGATCGGGCGAGGCCCTTGTTTCGGGTAAGATGGAGAGACGAGAGAGTAGACGCTGGTGGTGGACCGTGGCGAGAGTGTTGCTGGTCGAGGACGAGCGAGCGTTCCTGCACGCCCTGAGCTACAACCTCCGCAAGGAGGGACACGAGGTCATCACGGCGACGGACGGGGCTCGCGCGCTCGAGCTGGCCCGGTCCCACAGGCCCGACGTCGTCGTGCTCGACGTGATGCTGCCGGGAAAGAGCGGCCTGGACGTGTGTCGCGAGCTCAGAGCGGAGACGTCAGTGCCGATCCTGATGCTGACGGCGCGCTCGGAGGAGATGGATCGCGTGCTCGGGCTCGAGCTGGGCGCCGACGACTACATCGTCAAGCCCGTCGGCCTCAGAGAGCTGCTCGCCCGGATCAGGGCCGCGATCCGCCGGGCTCGCATGCCCACTCCGGCCGATGCCCCCGTGGAGATACTCGAGCGCGGAGCGCTCAGGATGGACGCGTCCCGTCGCGAGGCTTCCTGGCGGGGAAGGGAGCTCGCTCTCAAGCCCCGGGAGTTCGACCTGCTCCTCCACATGGCGCGGCACGAGGGCCAGGTGCTCTCCCGAGACGCCCTGCTCACCGCCGTCTGGGGCTACGAGTACGTCGGTGACCCTCGTACCGTGGACGTCCACATCCGCTGGCTGCGAGAGAAGCTCGAGGAGGACCCCGGCGACCCCCGCCACATCCAGACCGTGCGCGGCAACGGCTACAAGCTCAGGCTCTCGTAGGAGCGCGCCTCGTGACCCCGCCGGAGCTGGTCCTGCTGATACTGCTCCTGCTCTCGCTCACGCTGCTCGGGCTGGCGGCTCGGGCTATCCTCCGTCGCTCGGACGAGGCGCTCAGGCAGGTGGAGCGCATCCGTGACCTGGAGTCGCGGATGGCGGAGCTGGAGAAGCTAGTGGCACTCAGAGAGGCTGGGCTGGACCTCGCGGACGACGCCGTGCTCTACCTCGACGGGCGCCGCAGGATCCAGTATCTGAATCGAGCGGCCGAGGAGATGATCGGCCCCCGGCGCGGGCAGGTGCTCACCGACGCGGTACGCGACCGCGACCTCGACTCGCTCCTGCGCCGCTCGATCGCCGAGGGGCAGGGCCAGAGCGCGGTCCTCCAGCTCGACTGGCCCCCCAGGCTGGTCAGGGCGAGCGTCAGCCTCCTGGGGCCATCGGGGATACTCGTCGTGCTCTCCGATCAGACGGAGCTCAGGCGGCTGCAACAGGTGAGGCGCGAGCTCGTGGCGAACGTCTCGCACGAGCTGCGCACCCCGCTCGCGAGCCTGCAGGTGCTAGTGGACACCCTGATCGGCGGCGCGGTGGACGACTCGGAGGCGCGCGACCAGTTCCTCTCGGAGTTGCGCGAGCAGGTCGGGCACATGTCCGAGCTTGTTCGAAAGTCGCTGCACCTGGCCGCCCTGGAGTCCGGCAGGCTCGAGAGCGAGTTCGAGCAGCTCGAGCCCCGCGAACTGGTGGAACCGGTTGTCTCAAGGCTCCGCAGGCGCTTCGAGCGCGCGGGCATCCGGCTCGAGGTGGAGGTGCCGAACGATCTGCCGAGGGTGAGGGCAGACGCGGATCAGATCGGGCAGGTGCTCACGAACCTGCTCGAGAACGCGCTGAGGTGGACGCCCAAGGAGGGCACCGTTCGCATCTGCGCGGAGGACCGGGGCGAGGTGGTGCGTTTTCGTGTGAGCGACAGCGGCCCCGGCATACCCTCGGAGGCCCTGCCGAGGCTGTTCGAGCGGTTCTACAAGGCGGACTCGGCACGGAGCGGCGAGGGCACCGGGCTGGGGCTGGCGATAGCCAAGCACACGGTTCTTCTGCACGGCGGAGAGATCTGGGCCGAGAGCAGGGCCTCCGAGGGCGCCACCTTCTACTTCACCCTCCCGACCGCTTAACATCCCGTTAACACGCGCTTAAACGCCGTTTAACACTTCGCTCCTAGCATAGAGACGTAGAAGGCAACAAAGGAGTGAAGTAGCCAGTGATACACCAACCCCTACGTCTCAGGTTCCTCGTCCTGTTGCTGCTCGCCGCGCTTGCGGTGACGGCGTGCGGCGGCGCGGCGAGCATGGCGGGCGACCCCGGTCCGGCTGAGGGCACCTCCTCGGGCGATCCCGCGACCTCGCTCACGGGCGCGGGCTCTACCTTCGACTACCCGGTCTTCTCGAAGCTCTTCCCGATCTACGAGAGGGAGCACGGGGTCAGGGTGAACTATCAGTCCATCGGCAGCGGTGGGGGCATCCAGCAGTTCACCACGGGCACGATCGACTTCGGAGCCACCGATGCTCCGATGAAGCCCGAGGAGCGCAAAGCTGTGCAGAACAACGTGCTCCACTTCCCGATCGCGCTGGGCGCGGTCGTGATCACCTACAATCTGCCCGAGGTGAAGCAGCCCCTCAGGCTGGACGGCCGAACGGTCGCGGACATCTACCTCGGCAGGGTGAAGAAGTGGAACGCCTCCGAGATCGCGAGACAGAACCCGGGAGTCAAGCTGCCCCACCTCGATATAGCTGTCGTTCACCGCTCGGACTCCAGCGGTACGACGTACATCTTCACCAGCTGGCTCGCGTCTCAGAGCTCCGAGTGGAAGAGCAGGGTCGGGGCGGACAAGGACGTGAGCTGGCCCGCGGGCATCGGCGGCAAGGGCAACGAGGGCGTTGCCAGCCAGGTGAGCCAGGTCGAGGGCGCGATCGGGTACAACGAGATAGCCTACGCCCTCGAGAACAAGATGCAGTACGCAAGGATCAGGAACGCCGAGGGCGTGTACATCACCCCCGACCTCGAGAACGTGACAGCCGCGGCGCAGAACTCCGCGAAGGACTTCCCGCCCGACCTCACGGGCTCGATCCTCAACACTCCCGGCAAGAACTCCTACCCGATCGCGAGCTACTCGTGGGTCGTGATCCATCGCGACTACGACTCGAAGGACGCCGCGACGGCGAGGGCGCTTGTGAACCTGATCCACTGGACGATCCACGATGGACAGCGTAACTTGCCCGCGGGCTACGCGAAGCTCCCGAAGGCGATCGTAGCTCGAGAGGACTCCCGGCTCCGAAAGGTCGCTGTGAACGGCGAGCCCGTCTTGGGAGGAGGGAAGTAGCGAGATGGCACGAGAGCTACGGACGGGGATGCTACCCCCGCGTGTGCGGAGGGCGTCGATCAACTGGGGTGACCGCGCCTTCCACGGGATCACTACCGGCTTCGCGCTCCTCATAGCGGCGCTGGTCGCGCTCCTCGTCCTCGAGCTCGCCACCGAGTCGGTGCCCGCGCTCTCCCGCTTCGGTCCGGGCTTCCTCGCGAGCACGAGCTGGAACCCTGTGACCGGGGAGTTCGGCGCATTGCCGTTCATCTACGGCACTCTCGCCACCTCCGCGCTCGCACTGGCGCTCGCGTGGCCGATTGGGGTGGGTGCTGCGGCGTTCCTCACGGAGCTCGCGCCTCGTTTCGTGCGCTCCATCCTGGGCACGATGGTCGAGATGCTCGCTGCGGTGCCGAGCGTGGTCTACGGCCTGTGGGGAGTGTTCGTGCTCGTGCCGCTGCTCCGGGAGCGCGTCGAGCCGTGGCTGATCGAGCGGCTCGGCGTCCTGCCAGTCTTCTCGGGTCCGCCGTTCGGGCTGGGAGTGTTCGCCGCCGGGCTGCTGCTAGCGGTGATGATCCTGCCCACGCTCGCCTCGGTCTCGCGCGAGGCGATGTCCGCGGTGCCGCGGGGCCAGCGCGAGGCTCTGCTCGCCCTCGGCGCCACCCGCTGGGAGGTCATCCGGGCGGTCGTGCTCGCTCAGGCCCGCTCGGGCCTGGTCGCGGCGACCGTGCTCGCCCTGGGCCGAGCGCTCGGCGAGACGATGGCTACGGTGATGGTGATAGGCAACAGCCCCTCGATCAACGTCTCGATCTTCGCGCCGGCCTCGACGATGGCGAGCGTGATCGCGAACGACTTCAACGAGGCCACAGGCCTGCAGAAGGCCGTGCTGCTCGAGCTGGGGCTGATACTGCTCGTCGTGAGCCTGGCGGTGAACACCGCAGCACGGCTGATGGCCGCAAGGAGCACACGATGATCTCCACGTACAGGCGCAGGAAGCTCGCCAACATGTTGATGCTGTCCCTGCTGGGCGCGGCGGCGCTCGTCGCGGTGGTGCCGCTCATCGCGGTCGCGGCCTACGTGGTCCTTGAGGGCGCGGGCGCGATCAATCTCGACTTCTTCACGCAGCTTCCCAGCCCCGCTGGCGAGGCAGGCGGGGGGATGGGCAACGCGGTCGTGGGCACGCTCGAGCTCGTGGCGATCGCGAGCGCTCTCGCGACGCCCACAGGAGTCATGGCGGGTATCTATCTCGCGCAGCAGGGCCGGGGCACGAGGCTCGGCCCGCTCGTCCGGCTGCTCTCGGACGTGCTGAACGGCGTGCCGACGATCGTCGTGGGGCTGTTCGTGTACGGCCTGCTCGTGCTTACGACCGGCAGTTTCTCGGCGCTCGCCGGGGGCGTGGCGCTCGGGGTGATAATGCTGCCGGTGATCGCTCGCACGACCGAGGAGGCGGTGCTGCAGGTACCAAGCTCGGTGCGGGAGGCCGCGCTCGCCCTGGGACTACCCGAGTGGAGAGCCACGCTCCGAGTGGTGCTGCCCACGGCGCGCTCCGGGATCCTCACAGGAGTGATACTCGGGGTGGCGCGGATCTCGGGGGAGACCGCACCCCTCCTGTTCACCGCGTTCGGGAACAGTTTCTGGAGCCTCGACCCCACGAAGCCGATCGCGTCGCTGCCGGTGCAGATCTACAACTTCGCGACCGGGCCGTACGAGAGCTGGCACAGGCAGGCGTGGGGCGCTGCGCTGGTGCTGATGACGATGGTGCTCGCGCTGAACCTCGCGGCGCGCTGGCTCTCGAGATCGAGATAGAAGGAGCAACGGGAATGCAGATGACACGCGATCTGAGGATCGTATCGGTACAGGAGTGGCGGGAGGCGGCCGAGGGCACGGTGAGCGTGCGTGGCCTCTCAGCATGGTATGGCCGACACCGCGCGCTCACCGACGTGAGCCTGGAAGTGCGGCCCAGGAGCGTCACTGCGCTCATCGGCCCGAGCGGGTGCGGCAAGAGCACGCTGCTCCGGTGCCTGAACCGGATGCACGAGGTCGTGCTGGGGGCTACGGTCTCGGGCCAGGTGCTGCTCGAGGACGAGGACGTGTACGGCTCGGGCGTGGACCCGGTGAGCGTCCGGCGCAGGGTGGGGATGGTGTTCCAGCAACCCAACCCGTTCCCCACGATGTCCATCTACGACAACGTCGCCGCGGGCCTGAGGCTCGCAGGCACGAGGAACAGGGGCGTGCTCGACGGGAAGGTGGAGCAGGCTCTGAGGCAGGCCGCGCTGTGGGATGAGGTGAAGGACAAGCTCCGAAAGCCGGGCACCGCGCTCTCAGGAGGACAGCAGCAGAGGCTGTGCATCGCCCGCGCGCTCGCGGTGGACCCCGAGGTGCTGCTGATGGACGAGCCCGCGTCGGCGCTCGACCCCGTTGCCACCGCGCGCATCGAGGAGCTGATGGTCGAGCTCAAGCGCGACTACACCGTAGTCGTGGTGACCCACAACATGCAGCAGGCCGCCCGGGTCTCCGACTACACGGCGTTCCTCCTCTCGGAGGATGGGGGAGGGGGTGCGCTTGTCGAGTACGGCGAGACCCGGCAGGTGTTCGAGGAGCCGCGGGACGAGCGCACGCGCGACTACGTCACGGGCCGCCTCTGACCGCTTCGCAGTCCTGCCGGAAGCTCGCCTTCACGGACTGGACCGTCACGGGGCGTGCGTTCACCAACGACGGTAGAGCCTGAGGGAACAGCTGAACGTTCGCCTGGAGCGCGACCCGGTCGCTGTAGCACCTCTGATAGGTGAGGCGGTCCATGTGCCACAAGTCCCTGTGCGCCTCCCTGCGCAGCTGCACCATCGAGATGTGGTAGTTCGTGGAGTGGGCTGTGACCATTATGAGCGCGCCCCCGCCGCGCCGTGGCACGTAGCGCATCGTGCCGACAGGCGATCCTGCGAGCGGGCGGAAGGGCTGGCGCACCTGGCGCTTGTAGGCGTAGTAGAACCAGCGCTGGTGGTAGCGAGCTCCGGGGCTGTGCGCCAGGTAGTCGCGCGCGTAGTGGATGAACGAGGTCACGAAGCCCCTCGGGCTCTCCCCGGCCCTCATCGCGAGCAGCTCGCGGTACGCCTGGCGCGGGTGGCGCGAGGCGTCGAGGCTCACCCACACGACCGCGAGCTCGTTGCCTCCCAGGAGCTCCCGCTTCACGTAGCTTTCCACCCTGGCCTTCGAGGGAGGGGGCACGCGACTCGCGAGCTGGTCCAGCAGCTTCCGCTGGCGCAGGTCGGACCTGATCGCCCACAGCACCAGCCGCCGAAAGTCCGGGCGGGACATGCGAAGCGCTCGCGGCCTGGCCATCCAGTACAGCCTCGACATGCCGAGGGAGTCGCCGTGCCCCGTGCGCAGACGCTCGTACGCGGCGCGGACCTCGGAGTCGCTCACCGTGATGCCATGCCGCCTCGCGTCCTGATCCAGCGCCGTATCCTCGATGGGGACGATCAGCGCCGCACTGGGCAGGTCCTGGAAGCTCATGTCTCCGGACATCTGCCGGAACTGGACCCACATCGCGGTCCAGGCACGGAGGTCCACGGGCTCGCCGTTCACGACGGCCACGACCGGGTCCTCGCCCCTGCTCCAGGGCGCGTTCCAGGTGGCGGCGGCGATTCCCGAGAGCAGCACCAGGAGCGCCACCGCCCCGGCCAGGGGTGCGAGGTATCGCCTGCGTCTCATCGGCAGACCCTCCCTCGGCGGGGCTCGCCCGCCTGCCGGAAAGATACACCCGGGGAGCCGGAATGTCAAATCCGGCTCAGGGGTCAGGGCACCTCCGGCTCGGGGAGCGGCGGGAGCGACTCGAGGCTCTCGAGCCCGAAGTAGCGCAGGAACTCGAAGCTCGTGGCGTAGAGTATCGGCCGGCCGACGGTCTCGGCCCTCCCGACCTCCTCCACCAGCCCCCTCGCGACGAGGCTGTTCAGCACTCCGGAGGAGTCCACGCCGCGCACGGCCTAGACCTCCGCGCGCGTCACCGGCTGCCTGTACGCGACTATCGAGAGGGTCTCGAGCGCCGCCGCGGTGAGCCGCTGCTGGCTGGGGATCCCCGCGAGTCGCTCGATCGCCCTCGCCGCCTCGGGCGC
>CADDYR010000050.1 GCA_902810765.1 Chloroflexota bacterium | reverse complement strand
CGAGGTGGAGCTGGAGCGCTCGGAGCTCGTGGAGCTGTTGGACCGGGCGCTGGGGATGCTGCCACAAGAGAGCCGGGAGGTGCTGATCGAGCGGTACGTGCGCGACTCCCCCCACGCCGAGATAGCCCGCAAGCTGGGGCTCACCGGTCCGGCCGTCGCCAAGCGCATCGAGCGCGGCAGGCTGCGCCTCAAGCAGGTGCTCTCGACGTACATGCTCCGGGACTCGATGCGATTCGGCCTCGAGAGGTCGCTGTACGACGACTGGGACGAGACCGACATCTGGTGCCCGGTGTGCGGCAGGCGCCACCTGCTCGCCAGGTTCGTGGGCGGAGAGCTCTGGCTCGTCTGCACGCCGTGCGAGTCGCTGGTGGCCACGCTGCCGGTCTCCCACTACAGCAACGGTGGATCGCCCGAGCTGTTCCGCGGGATCAGGGGGTACAGGGCGGCGAACGACCGGCTGGACGAGCTCCACTGGCAGCAGAACGGTCGGGGAGTCGCCGGGCAGGGCCAGAGCTGTCTGAGGTGCGGTCGCGAGATGCACTACCGCATAGGTTACGAACTTCCGAGCCGCGATCACTACGCCGCTCTGTGGTGCGATACCTGCCGGAACGGGTACTGGTGCTTCAAGCCCTGCTCTCTGCTGCTCGCGTCTCCCGAGAGTCTGGAGTTCCGGCGGGAGCACCCGAGGGTGCGCCTGCTGCCCGAGCGCGAGGTCGAGGCCGGCGGGGTGCCCGCCCTGTTCACGGGATACGAGAGCCTCACAGGGTGCGCGAGGCTCGAGGGCGTGTTCGTCCGCGACACCTTCGAGCCGATAGCGATCCACGTCACGCCCGGCAGCTGACGCAACAAGACACTCACCTCCCACCCCTTCCTCCCGAGCGAGGCGAGACCCCGTATTCCTCTGCCTCGTTCGCGCCGGGTATGGGAGGTGAGGGGGCATCCACGAAGGTTTGCAGGAACCACACGGAACGGAGGGATTCGGTATGGCGGAGGACGAGATCGTACGGTTGTGGGAAGAGGTGGGCGCGCTGCACGAGGCGGTGTCCGGCCTCATAGAGCTCCAGAGGGCGAGCCTGGGTATCGGGGCGTCCGAGTCCGTCCTGCGGCAGCTGGACGAGCTGCGGGACCGACTGCGCGAGCGCCGCGCGGAGATCGGCCGGCGGGCGGGGCAGGTGCCGCACTTCGGGGAGATAGATGTCGAGAGGCTCAACGTCCGAGAGAAGGACGGGACGCTTCGGCTCGCCATCTCGAACACGGACCTGGCGCCCGGCCCCGTGGTGAGCGGGAAGGTCGGCGAGCGCAGCGGCGGGAACCAGGCGGGCATCATCTTCTACAACGACGAGGGGGACGAGTGCGGGGGGCTGTACCACCACGGCAGGTCCGAGGACGGCCACTACTCCGCCGGTGCGGGGCTGCTCTTCGATCAGTACAAGCAGGATCAGGTCATAGGCGTCTGGCACAGCGACGAGGACGGCAGGCGCTTTGCCGGGCTCGTGGTGTGGGATCGGCCCGACCTGCCCCTGAACGAGCTGATGGAGCGCTACGAGGCCGCCCGGAGGCTGCCCGAGGGGTCTGAGAGGGATCGGGCGTTCGAGCAGATGCAGGCGGAGGGGCTGTTCGGTGCTACCCGTCTGTACGTCGGCAAGCTGCAGGACCGGTCGGCGGTGCTCAGGCTGTGCGACCCCGAGGGCAGGGACCGCCTCCGCCTCGTCGTGGACGCGAGCGGGGGCCCGAGGCTGGAGCTCCTGGACGAGGATGGGCGGATGACCTTCCGCCTGCCCGAGGCGGATCGGGCCGGGGGTGAAGAGTCGTAAAGCGCTTGCCGGGCGGGCAGCTCCCCGCTCCACGTTCAGACTAGCGAGCAGGAGGGAGGAACAGGATGGCTTCTCCGCCGTCATCGGCGGCCGACGGGCGGGCGCTGGTGGCGCCCAAGCCCGCGCCCGCTCTCCACGAGGCGAGGCCGGGACGCGCCCGGATGTTCCTCGACCTCGGGTGGCTGGCGGGCACGCTCTTCCGCGCCGCGCCCCTTCCCTCGTCCCTCTGGACCGCGATCGCGCTCCTTCAGGGGCTGCTCGTGCCCGCGCAGCTCTGGCTCACGAAGTCGCTCGTGGACGCGCTCGCCACCCAGCTCAGGGGTGGAGAGGCCGCCCACACCTTCCTGTGGCTCGGGCTGCTCGTGGCCTCCCTGATCGCCGAGCGCGGGCTGGGGGGCGTCCAGCCCTGGCTTCAGGCGTGGATGCGCGAGCGCTCGATCTCCTCGGTACAGCAGAGGGTGATGATGCGCAAGTCCTCGACGCTCGACCTCGCCTCGTTCGAGCACCAGGGCTACTACGACGACCTCAACCGCGTCACGAACGACGTCGAGACCCGGCTGCCCAACTTCCTCTCGCAATCGCTCCTGGGCCTGCAGAGCCTGCCGCAGTTCCTCGGATACGCGGGCGCGCTCTTCGTGCTCAGCTCGGTCCTCCCGCTGGTCGTGCTCGTCGCGGTGATCCTCACCTTCCTCGTGTTCGCGCTCTCGGGTCAGACGAACTGGGCGCTCCTGAGCGCGCAGACGCGCGAGCAGAGGTTATCCGAGTACTACGCCCGGGTACTCACCGACCGGCGGTTCGCGAAGGAGGTCAGGCTGTACGGCCTCGCGGGATACCTGCGCGGGCGGTGGGCGGAGCTGTTCTGGTCCATGCGGAACGAGCAGCGGAGGCCGAGCCTGAGCGCGAGCCTCCGCCAGAGAGGGGCGGTGCTCCTGATGGTCGCGGTCACGATGCTCGGGCTGTGGTGGGTGGTGAGCGCGAGGATGCTGCACGCGAGTCCCGGCGGCTACGCGCTGCTGTTCCAATCCCTCCAGGGGATGATCGGCGCGAGCTTTACCCTGGCAAGCACCCTGCAGCTGCTCGGCGAGAGCTCGGGCTACGCATCGGACCTGAGAGCGTTCCTAGGCCAGCCCGAGGAGCCCGCGGCGAGATCCCCTCTTCCTGGGGAGCCCGCGAAGCTCCCTGCTCCGGTCGTCAACCTCCGCCCGTTTCCTCGTCCGTTGGTGGAGGGGATCAGCTTCGAGGGGGTGTGGTACACCTACCCAGGCTCAGAGGTGCCCGCACTCCGGGACGTGAGCTTGCAGATCCGAGCGGGGAAGAGGGTGGCTTTGGCACGAGCCTTCTTTCGGCAGGGGGACCTATTGGTCTTGGACGAGCCCACGGCAGCACTCGATCCGATGGCCGAGCTGAGGCTGTTCGAGCGCTTCAGTGAGCTTGCCCGAGGCAGGACTGCCTTGTTGATCTCTCACCGATTGGGGATGGCGAGGCTTGCGGACCGTGTGGTGATGCTGGATGGGGGCAGGGTGGTGGAGGAGGGCACTCACGAGGAGCTGATGGAGAGGGGAGGCTTGTACCGGAGGATGTTCGAGGCACAGGCACAGTGGTACAGGTAGGACGAGGACCGGGCTCGCGCTCTTCCCCGTCCTGTGCTCGAGTCCTGATACCGAATCCGAAAGAGCTGTCGGGCATATCTCTCATGCTGCCTCTCCCTGCCAGGTGATACCCCACCCACCACTCTGAGGCCACAGGCCAAAGTATTTGCAGCAAGGTTCTTCACGGAGTCTAGCCCTTCGCCCCCGCTTCAAGGCGGGCCCTCGAGCGCAGCGAAGGGCTCAGGACGTCGAATGTGGGTGGCATCAGGATAATCACATGGATAGTAGGTCACGATGAATCTGCCCACGCCCCCCGCTCCTCCGCCAGGATCACGGCAGCCCGTGAGTACTGACCTGTCCGGCAGTGTGATATACACGGAGTCGGAGGCTGATTCGAATCCCGGGAGACGGATCGTGAGGGTCACGAACTCGAGAAACGGCAAGGTGCTCGCCGACAGCTGCAAGGTCGCGAACAGCGCGGCGGCACGCTCGGTAGGGCTGCTGAACCGGTCGTCCCTCCAGCACGGCGAGGGCCTGCTGATCAGACCCTGCAAGGGCGTGCACACCTTCTTCATGCGGTTCGCGATCGACGTGCTGTTCCTGGACAGCGAGGGCCGGGTGCTGCGGGTGTACCACGCGATGCGACCCTGGAGGCTATCGAAGGTCGTCTGGCGGTCGGCGCAGGTGATCGAGCTGCCCGCCGGCACGGCGAGGGAGACGGACACGCGGGAGGGCGACTCGCTCGTCCTGGAGGACTGACCGGCCCGAGCGCCGCTGCTTGCGCGGACGCCAAAGCCTTGGCTATAATCTTCACCGTTATCCCGTTATAACGTTCGATGACTGCGGCAATCTGCCGCCCTGGAGGAAGAGTCTCTTGGTAAGGATCAGGCTACGGCGAGTAGGCAAGAAGAAGCGGCCGTCCTATCGCGTCATCGTCGCGGACTCGCGCTCTCCGCGCGACGGTCGCTTCATCGAGGCGGTGGGGCACTACGATCCGCTGACCGAGCCGACGACCATCAATCTTAAGGCTGACCGCATAGAGTACTGGCTCTCGGTCGGTGCTCAGCCTACCGACACCGTTCGCAAGCTCATCAAGCGCGCAGGCATCGGCGAGCAGCCGGCCGCCGAGCAGGCCGTGCCAGAGCAGTCCTGACAACCCGTGCTCGAGGAACTCATACTGTACGTCGCGCGGTCGCTCGTAGACCACCCAGACTCCGTCGAGGTGTACTCCCGAGGGAGCGGCCGCGTCGTCACGTACTACCTGAACGTCGACGCCCGGGACATGGGCAAGGTCATCGGGCGGCAGGGCAAGATCGCGAAGGCTTTCCGCGACGTCCTGAGCGTCGCCGCGACGCGAGAGGGCGTGCGGGCGAACCTCGAGATCCGCGAGATCTGAACCCGGTTGTGACTATGGCTCGGAATCAGCCCGACACGCTTATCGTCGGCCGGATACTGTCGACTCACGGCCTGAGGGGCGAGATCAAGGTCCAGCCCCTCACCGACGACCCCGAGCGCATCTCGTCGCTCGACTACGTGCTCGTCGCTGAGCACGAGTACGGGATCGAGTCCGTCCGCCAGGGCCCGAACCACCTCCTCGTCCGCCTCTCGGGAGTGTCCTCGGTGGACGAGGCCAGCGAGCTGCGCGGGGAGTACATGCGGGTCCGCGCCGAGGACGCGGCGCCCCTCCCCGAGGGCGCCTACTATCACTTCCAGATCCTCGGGCTCAGGGTCGAGACGACCCGAGGGGAGGAGATCGGCAGCGTGGACGAGGTGATGCCGCTGGAGGCCAACGACGTGTACGTCGTGCGCGGAGGACCCCAGGAGGTGCTCGTGCCCGCGATAAGGGATGTCGTCAAAGACATAGACCTCGAGGCGGGCCGGATGGTGATCGAGCCGATCCCCGGCCTCCTGCCGTGGGAGCAGGCATGAACCTGCACCAGCTTCGCGTCCTGGCAGCGTTGATCAGCCGCGGAAGCTACACCGCCGCCGCGGAGCACCTGCACCTGACCCAGCCCGCGGTGAGCCAGCAGATCAAGGCGCTCGAAGCTTCGTGCGGGGTGAGGCTCGTGGAGCGGGCGAACAACCGCATCGTGCCGACCTACGCGGGCGAGGTGCTCCACAAGTACGCCGTCTCCATGCTCCATCTGGAGGAGGAGGCCATGCACGCGCTCGCGGAGCTGAGAGCGGGAGGGCGTGGCAGGTTCGTCGTCGGGGCGAACACCACCGGCGGGATGTATGTGATCCCGCCACTCCTCGCTGCGTACCGCGAGGCGAACCCGGACACCGAGGTCGTGCTGCGCATCGCGGGCACCGAGGACATCTGCGCCCAAATCGCCGCCCGCTCGCTCGACGTGGGCTTCGTCGGCGGACACGTCTCGGACCGGCGGTTCAACGTGGAGCCGATAGTGCCGGACAAGCTGGTCCTGATCGTGTCGCCCGGCCACAGGCTCGCTCAGGCATCGTACGTCACGCTCGAGGAGCTCTCCTCGGAGCCGTTCATCCTCGCGCGCTACGGCTCCACGACGCGCAGGCTCATCGAGAGCCGGTTCCGCGACCACGGGATCAGCATACGCGTGGGCATGGAGCTGGCCGCGACCGAGGACATCAAGAAGGCGGTCGAGGCGGGGCTCGGCGTGGCCGTAGTGAGCCAGTGGAGCGTCGTGAGGGAGCTCAGCACGGGGTACCTGAAGCAGATCGAGATCGCAGGACTCGACCTCACCCGACACTTCGAGATGATCAGCCGGAAGAACCGCTACTACTCACCGGCGACTGAGAGCTTCATGCAGTACGTCCGCGAGTACGGGCCGAGCCTGACCTTCGCGAGCGTGTTGCAGCGTCCGGCGCGCGTGTAGCTCCCGCCATCGCTCCACGCGACTTCCCACCACGAGGGCCACGGCGCGTGGCTCGTGCTTACCCTATCTCGGACAGGAACTCCAGCACGATGCGGTTGAACTCCTCGGGCCTCTCGAGGTTCGGCAGGTGAGCGGTGTCGGGAATGACTACCTTCCGCGCGCCCCGGATGCTCTCGCTCAGTATCTCCGAGACCCTGATCACGTCGGGCTGATCCCGGTCACCCTGGAGGATCAGCACGGGCACCCGGATCTCGGAGAGTCGGCTGATCGCGGGCGGATCGAGCAGAGTGTAGCGGGCCTCGGGGTTGAAGGTCGTGTAGGCGTGCAGCTGCATCTGCCGCACCCTGTCGCGCACGGCCCGATCCACCTGGTCTGGTGAGCGGTTCGGCCCGTCCACCCAGATCCGCACCGACTCCTCCGCCGCCCCCTCCAGGTCGCCCTGCTGGAGCAGCCTGCGCTCCTCCGCCTCGGAGTCTTCCAGCTCCTCCGACGGCTCGAAGCCGCCGAGCCCGGAGCACACGAGCACGAGCGCGTCCACGGCCTCGGGGTGGGCGAGCGCGAGCTCGATGGCGCTGGCTCCACCCATCGAGCATCCCATCACGAAGGCGCTGCCGATGCCGAGGTTGCGCAGCAGGACGTACAGGTCCTCGTGGAGCGCGAACTCGTCCGGCGGCATCATGGACCTGCCGAAGCCTCGGACATCGAACCGCACGACCCTGAAGCGGCGCGCGAAGAAGGCGAACTGATCGTCCCACATGCGGCTGTCCGCTATCCCCGCGTGGACCATCAGGAGCGGATGCCCCTGCCCCGCCACCTCGTAGTACAGCCTCGCTCCGTTCACTTCGGTGTAGCCCGCGGTGGCCTCGATGGATTCCCGCGCCATGGCTCTCTCCTTCCGCTGTGGTGGCACGCGTGCGGGCATTCTAGCACCGCGCGAGTTTGGACACGAGCGCTCAGCCCGGAAGTGTGTAGTCCTCGCCGATCTGCCAGGACCAGCGATACCGCGCGAGGGCCTCCTCGTCCCGTGCCATCTCCTCGATGCGCTCGAGCTTCGCGAGCACGCGCTTCGGCTCCGGCATCATCCCGGCCACCTCACGCACGTACCCAGCCGCCAGATCCAGTGGCATCCCACCCTTCGCGAGCAGCTGGCATATCCTGATGCGGTTGGTGCAGACTTGCCACGGCGGTATCGCAATCTTCAGTGGCTCCCCCGGTGGCCTGGGCTTGCCGGTGTAATGCCTGATCTCGAGCGCCTTCGTGAGGTCTCCGCCCGCCTCGTGGAAGGCCGCCACGGCGTGTTGGTAGAGCGCAAGCCCCCTGGGCTTGCTGCGGTTGATCCGGGTTTCAGCCTGGTTGTGCAGCCGCTTCGCGGCCCTCTCGTCCCCCTCCACCCTCAGTGCAGCTGCCTGCCACTCGAGGAACTCGCACAACTGCAACTCGGCGCCGAGCGCCCGTGCTGCGGTCTCGCCGACGGCCGCGCCCTGCCGAAGGGAGTCCCAATCCGCACGACGGTAGTACACCTCGCACAGCCGCATGTAAGCGCTGCACGCGTCCCAAGGATGGCCGCCCGGTAGCGCCAGCAGCCGTTGGCCGTACTCCTCCGCCGCGTCGAGCCGGTCGACCGACAGCTCGAGCCAGGCGAGGCCATCGTACAACATGTGCAACGTCGACTGGTCCAGATTGGGCTCGGCCAGCAGCCAGCCGTATCCCTCACGGATACGGTCCTCGTACTGGTGGGGGTCGAGGGAGACGTGCAGATGGATGAGCTCCTGGTACACGGAGGCGCGAATCGGCAGGCCATCGTACTCGGGCTTGCGGACCTCGACGGCGTTCCGTGTTGCCACGTCGAGCGCGTCAGTCCACCTGAACATCCTGTGCAGGATGACCGCGTGATAATGCTCGAACAGCAGTGCCCACCACGACTCGCCGAGCAGCCTGGCCTGGTCGCGTCCCTGCAGTATCAGATCGAGCGCCCGCTCGGGGTCGCGGGACCGCGCAGCCTCGATTCGGCGGAGGTACTCGGGCAGCTGCTGTCGGGCGCGGTCGCCCGAGGCACGT
The DNA here is from genome assembly GCA_902810765.1 of Chloroflexota bacterium. Classification (GTDB taxonomy): domain Bacteria; phylum Chloroflexota; class Chloroflexia; order Thermobaculales; family Thermobaculaceae; genus CADDYR01. Next base: position 10,580 of record CADDYR010000050.1, on the reverse strand, counting down.
GCCTGCCTCTCGAACTCGGTGATCCAATCCCGAAGCTCCAACTCAGCTCCGCTCCGAGCTACCGCAATCGCTGACGATCCGGTCCAGCTCGGCGAGGGGGCCGGAGGGGTCCGCGAGCCTGGAGGCCGCCTCACGCGCCAGGGCCAGCTCCTCCTCGAGCCGCCCGCCCATCTCGGACAGCATGCGGCAGATCTCGATGCGGCACCGAACCTCGAGGGCTGTCTGGCCCTTGCCCGAGAGATCGTCCAGCTGCCGCTCCCTCATCTTCAGTGCGAGCTCCGGCCTGCCTCCGGCCTCGTGGTAGGCACACAGCGCGTCGTAGTACGCCACATCCGGCGCGGCCCCGAGGCGCCGGGCGTGGCCCGTGACCCGACGATACAGCCCCTGCGCGGCGCGCTCGTCGCCCTCCAGACGTGCCAGGAGCGTCCGCCAGGCCAGGAACTCGACGAGGAGCCGGTCTTCGCCCGCGGCTCTGGCCGCCTCCTCCCCGGTCTCCGCCCAGGTCCGCAGGGCGTCCCAACTCTGCCGCAGGAACGCCACCCTCGCCAGCAGGGAGTACGATCCCGCCTGATAGAAGTAGCTGTGGCCGGCCAGCTCCAGCTTGCGCAGCGCGAGCTCCTCGGCGCGGTCCAGGTTCCCCAGGCTGATCTCGAACCCGGCCTCCAGCTCCTCGACGCAGTGGGCGCAGTCGAGGCCCGGCGTGATCCGGCTGCGCATGTAGTCGAGGGCCTGCCGGATGCGCTCGCGTAGCCTACCGGGTCAATGCCGGCGTAGGTGGCTATCAGGTCCTCGTGCAGGCAGACGCGCTGAGGCAGCTCGTCGTACTCGGGCCTGACGGCCTCGACCGCCAGCGGGGCCGCTCTCTTCAGGGCCGCGGCGTGGTCACGCTTGAAGTGGAGCAGGAACTGCAGGCGCCAGTGCTCGAAGAACATCACCCACCACCGCTCCCCGAGACGGCGCGCGAGCCCGATCCCCTCCTCGGCCAGACCGATGGCTCGGTCGGGATCGCGCTCGGCGGCGCTGTGCGCTTCGTAGAACAGGGGCAGCAGTCGCGCGCGGTCGGCGTCTCCTGCCATCTCTGCCTCCATGTCGAACCGGTGGACCCAGTCCCAGACGCTCACGGCACCAGCCTCTCCAGCGCCCCGGTCACGTCCGAGAACGCCTGGATCGCCTCCGCGGCGTTCAGGGCGCGTGCGGCGAAGAGGCGCGCGACCTGGTAGATGAGCCTCAGCACCGCCTCGACCTGCGGATCGCTCGGCAGGGCGTCCGTCAGCCTCTGCACGAGCGGGCACGAGGCGTTGACGTACAGCGTGCCCTTCAGCTCGTCCTCGGACTGGAACAGCCCGCTCACGTACTCCCCGACGAGCCCCGCGATCGGTGCAGGCAGCTCTCCCGCCTGCGCCGCGCTACGCGCCTCGCGGATGAACTCGACGTCCTCCGGATACATCATCAGCGCGGGCACGTCCGAGGGGCTGAAGCTTGCCGCCCGCGCCCGGATGCCGTGGTTGCGGTAGTAGCCCAGGATGAGGTCGAAAGGTCCCTCCTGCACGGGGCGCATCAGGTGCGACTCATCCGCATCGAGCCTGACCAGCCTGATTCCCGGACGCCACGAGGCGTACTTCTCCAGGAATGGGGTCGTCACGAAGCGCGAGGCGTCTATCACCGGCACGTCGTGCCCCTCCGCCAGCAGCTGTTCCTGCAGCGAGCCCAGCTCGGTCGTGACGTAGTACAGCGCGCCGTCAGTCAGCTGCACGTACTCGGGGATGCTGAGCGAGCCGCGCGAGGTGCGGAGGGTGACGATGTCCGCGACCATCTCGAAGAACTCGTTGTCCCTCACGGCCCATCCCATGATCACGTCGGTGTGCCCACGCACTATCTTGCGCCACACGACCGGGTCCTCGCGCGCGATATGGTTCAGCGCCTCTCCGAGCTGCTGCTCGATGGCCACCTGGACCTCCGCGAAGGTGTCGTCCTGGTGGATGCTCTCGCGAGACGCGGTGGGCTGGAGCGTCGGGCACTCGACGACGCCACGAACGAACCGGGCCCACGGCGGCAGCAGCTCGCGCTCCCGCTCGCAGATGAACATGCCCCGAATGTACACGCTCACGTCGCCGTACTCCTGGATCGAGGCTACGGAGGCGGGCGGTACGAACAGGAACCCTCGCAGCGGGGTGGTCGCCCGGTCGTGTCCCAGGTCCACGACCTGGTCGCGCAGATGGACGACACAGAGCGGATCGGAGATCCTGAACGCTCTCTCGATGTACTCGAGCGTGGCGCGCTCCGGGTCGTCGGCCTCCCAGGGCGGCGACATCAGGTTCACGGGGAAGGGATCGCCGTCCACGTAGATGGGGATCGGCACGAAGTCGGCGTACTTCTGGATGATCTCGACGAGGATCTGCTTCTGGAGCACGAACGCGGCACTCGGCTTCACAGCGAGCTCGATCGTCGTGCCGGGCTCCTCCCGGTAGCCCGGAGTCATCTCGTAGTACTCGTCTCCCGAGGAGCGCCAGCACAGAGCGGAGCTTCCCTCTCGGACGGAGAGGGTCGTGAGGGTGACGTCCGAGGCGAGCAGGAAGGCGCTGAGGAAGCCGAAGCCGAACTGGCCGATGAGCTTCGACGCCTCCTCGCGGGACATCATCCCCAGGTCCTCGCGCAGCTCTCGGGTGTAGCTCCGGCCGATCGTCGCCAGGTAGTCGTCTATCTCCCCGGCGGTCAGCCCTGACCCGTTGTCGGATATGCTCAGCACGTGCCGAGCGCGGTCTATCCGGATGTCCACCCGCGGCCGGTAGTCGGGGTCGCCGCTCCCGACGGCCCTCCGGATGCAGCTGTCGTACGCGTTCTGGATGAGCTCGCGCACGCCCACCTGCTTGTTCGAGTACAGGTGTTCCGCCAGGACCTTGAGCAGGCCAGGCAGGTGCAGCCTGAACGGTCTTCGTGTGTCCTCTTGCATCTCTCCTCTGCCCACACAGGGATGTCACGAACGAGCCGTGGATCAGCCGGGTCGCGGTATGATGGGGCGATGATCGGGCTCCCGCGGCGAGAGCCAGCCGGCTGTTGTGCTCGTGCATCAAGTATACACCCTGGCTCGTTGTGCGAACCTGGGCGAAACGTGGCGATCCGGTACCGAGGTAACACAGACCGCCGAGACCGATGGTCAGGACCTGAAGCCGAGGCGTCTCTGACGCATCGAGACGTAGCCGCCGTGGCCGATCACGAGGTGGTCGAGCACCTCCACGTCGAGCAGCCTGCCGGCCTCGACCAGCTGCTCCGTGGCTCGGGCGTCCTCCGAGCTCGGGGTGGGGTCACCCGACGGGTGGTTGTGCGCGAGGATGACGCTCGCGGCGTTGTTCCACACCGCGCTCTTGAACACGTCCGCCGCCCTCACTGCCGTGGAGTTCAGCCCTCCGCGGAAGGCGTCCACCATCCCGATGAGCTGATGTCTCGTGTTCAGGTGGAGCACCCGCAGGTGCTCCTGCTCGAGGTGGCCCATCTCCAGGATAAGCAGGTCGGCGACGTCCTCGGGCGAGCGGATCTGCCTGCGCTGCTCGGGCGCGGTGGTGAGCAGCCTTCGACCGAGCTCGAGCGCCGCCTTGATCTGGCACGCCTTGGCCTCTCCGACCGCCCTCTGCGACGCCAGCTCCGAGAACTCCATTGAGGCCAGGCCCAGCAGCCCGCGGTTCTGGACGAGGAGCCGGCGAGCGAGGTCCGCGACGTTCTCGCCCTTCGTGCCCACCCTGAGGATGATCGCGAGCAGCTCGGCGTCCGAGAGATAGGCAGCGCCCACCGCCTTCAGCCGCTCGCGCGGCCGGTCGGTCTGAGGGGTCTCCTTCAGGCTGGCGTACTGTGGAGGCTCGACGACGCTCATTCGAACGACGAGGGTAGCATACATCCCGGCCTCCGCACAAGGGGCCGACGGGGCCATCTCCTGTGCTACAATTGCCACCGCATACGCCCTTGTTGTTGCACGAATTCGACATTAGCCCGGAACCGCTATGCGCTCTATCATCGGCACGCTGCTGAACGCCCAAGGCCGCGACCTCGGCCTCGACCTCGGCACCTCCTCGACCCTGGCGTACGTCCGGGGCCGGGGTATCGTGCTCGCCGAGCCCTCGATCGTGCTGCTGGATGAGCGCACCAGAGAAGTGATCGCCGCAGGCTCCGACGCCCTGAAGCTCGCCGAGAGCGGACGGCGCGATGCAACGCTCGTGCGCCCGCTCGAGAACGGGACTCTACACGACATCCGCACGGCCGGGGCGATGCTCCGCCACTTCCTCGATCTGATCGGCGACGGGCGGTTGGATGGGCGGGCCGTTCTGAGCCTGCCCGCTCGCGTCACGGACGAGCAGAGACGGGCCGTGGGGGAGATGGTCCTCGCCGCCGGAGCGCGCGAGGTGCACACGCTCGAGGCGCCCGTGGCCGCGGGCATCGGCGCGGGCCTGCCCGTGACGGAGCCCGTCGGCAGCCTGGTCGTGGACGTCGGCGGGGGAGTGACCGACGTCGCGCTGCTCTCGCTCGGCGGCGTGGTGTCCAGGCGCACCCTCTGTGTCGCGGGCAACGAGATCGACGGAGCGATAGCGCGCTTCGCCCGGGAGGAGCTCGGCCTGATCATAGGCGGGCGCATGGCGGAGGGAGCGAAGATCGTCGCCGGCTCGGCCCTTCCCCTCTCCGACGAGCGGCACGTGATCCTCAGGGGGCGCGATGCCCGCACGGGAGAGCGAAGGGCCATGGAGGTGTCGAGCACACAGCTGCACGAGGCCATCCGCGAGCCGGTCGAGGCGATAGCTCGGGCGGTCCGGGAGACGGTGAGCGAGCTGCCTCCCGAGCTGGCCTCCGACGTCGCCGAGCTCGGCATCACCCTCGTGGGAGGGGGCGCGCTCCTGCTCGGCCTGGACCGGCGGGTCGCGCAGGAGGCAGGAGCGCCGGTGCGGGTCGCGGACGCCCCCCTGACGTGCGCGGTCCGGGGTGCCGGCAGGGTAGCCGGGCGGCCGGGGAAGTATCAGGCGGTGCTGCGCCCTGTGTGAGCCGGAGGTTTCGCAGGGTATACGGCGGGCCGCGCCGAAAGGTACACTTCCCTGGTACTATCGTATCGTCTCTAGCACTCGATGAGGTCGCGTTGGCTGGATTCGATCCCAGGCTCTCAGCAGCGATAGTCGCCGGACGCGCGGTCGCGGCGGCGGTGCGCGCCTCCCGCCTCGGCGGGGGCACCTCCCTGCCCGGCAGCGTCGCGCAGCGCCTGGCCCCGACTATCCTCTCGGACGTAACCTCGGCACTGCCCGAGGGCGTCGTGCTCGTGAGCGGCACGAACGGCAAGACGACCACGAGCCGCCTGCTCTCGAATATGTTCTCGTCCGCACACCTGCGCGTGCTCCACAACCGCTCCGGCAGCAATCTGGTGCGCGGGATCGTGTCGAGCGTTGTAGTGTCCACGCACGCGAGCGGCAGGCCCGCGGCGGACGTGGCGCTGTTCGAGACCGACGAGGCCGCGCTGCCCCTCGTCCTGCGCGAGGTCGAGCCACGCGTGATAGTGCTGAACAACCTCTTCCGGGACCAGCTCGACCGCTACGGTGAGCTCGACACTCTTTACCGGGCGTGGGAGAGGGCGCTCGCAGCCCTCGGCGCACGCACCACACTCGCGGTGAACGCGGACGACCCGGCGCTCGCGCGGCTCGCCGCCGGGTCGGGCCACGACGTCCTGTACTTCGGGCTCGACGCTCCGGAGCAGGCGTCTCGGGAGCTGCCCCACGCGGCGGACGCCGCGGCGTGCGCGTCCTGTCGCTCGCCGCTCGAGTACTCCGCCGTCTACGTGTCGCACATGGGCGAGTACAGCTGCCCGGGCTGCGGCTTCTCGCGGCCCGAGCTCGACCTCGCAGCTTCCGATATCCGCCTCGAGGGCACGGCCGCGACCGAGTTCACCGTCCGCGGATCGTACGGCGAGTTTCGGGCGAGGCTGAACGTGCCGGGGCTGTACAACGTGTACAACGCGCTCGCGGCCATCGCGGGCGCCCGCACCCTCGGGCTGGCGCGCGAGGCCGTCGAGCAGGGGCTGAGGAGCTTCTCCGCGGCCTTCGGCAGGTTCGAGCGCGTGCGCGCGGAGGGACGGGACCTGGTGCTCGCGCTCGTCAAGAACCCGGTCGGCTGCAACGAGGTGATCCGGATGTTCGCCTCCCAGCCCGTGCCGGAGCCCCTGCTCATCGTCATCAACGACCGCATCGCCGACGGGCGCGACGTGTCCTGGCTGTGGGACGCCGACTTCGAGATGCTGGCCTCACTGCCCGGACCGTTCGTCACGAGCGGGCTGCGCGCCCACGACATGGCCCTCAGGCTGAAGTACGCAGGCGTGGCCGTCGAGCAGATACGGGCAGTCGAGCGCATACCCCAGGCTCTGCACAGAGCCGTCGAGCTCACATCCCCCGGCGGCACTCTCCGGATAATGCCAACGTACACGGCGATGCTCGAGCTGCGCGAGCATATGGCCGGGCTCGGGTGGGTCGAGCCGTACTGGGAGGAATGATGAGGCTCGTCGTCGGCTTTCTGTACGCCAGGCTGATGAATATCTACGGCGACCGCGGGAACGTGGTCGCGCTGCTCCAGCGCGCACGGTGGCGGGGCATCGAGGCCGAGGCCGTCGCGATCAACGCGGGAGAGCCCCTCGAACCCGACCTGTGCGACCTGTACGTGTTCGGCGGCGGACAGGACAAGGAGCAGTACGTGGTGGCGGAGGACCTCGCCCGGGGCAACGGCGAGAGGCTCAGGGCGGCGGTGGAGTCGGGCGCAGTCGTGCTGAGCGTGTGCGGGGGCTACCAGCTGCTCGGCCACTACTACAGGCCCCACGGAGGGGAGGAGCTGCGCGGCCTCGGCCTGATAGACGCCCACACCGTCGCAGGAGACACCCGGTTCATCGGCAACGTCGTGCTCCGCGGCGAGTTCGGGGAGCTGGTGGGGTTCGAGAACCACAGCGGCCGGACGTACCTGGGAAGCGGCGCGCGGCCGTTGGGCAGGGTCACGAAGGGCAGCGGGAACAACGGGGAGGACGGCACCGAGGGCGCGGTGTGCGGGCGCGTGTACGGCACCTACCTGCACGGGCCGCTGCTCCCGAAGAACCCGGCGCTCGCGGACGCGCTGATCGCCCGGGCGCTCGAGCGGCGCTACGGCCAGGTGAGGCTCGAGCCACTGGACAACTCGCTCGAGCAGATGGCCCACCGCTCCGCCCTCGCGCGCCCGCGCTGAGTTGACAGCCCGGATGGCCGCCTGCGATAATTACCCCTGATAGGGGTCTAGCTCAACTGGTAGAGCAGCCGCCTCCAAAGCGGCCGGTTGCGGGTTCGAGTCCTGCGGCCCCTGCCACCCTCACAGCTCGATCCGCGTGCCCACGCCCCGCTCCTCCGCCGTGGAGATCGCCAGCCTTGCGGCTGCCGCGTCCTGCGCCGCCACGCCCACGGACTTGTACAGCGTGATCTGCTCCCGCGACGTGCGTCCCGGCCTCGTGCCGAGCACGAGCTCGCCGACCTCTGCGTGGACGTGCTCCGGCGAGATCAGGCCTTCACGCAGCGGCCAGCTCAGGTCGTGCGAGCCGACCGGATACGGCGCGAGCGCCGACTCGCGCGACTCCACGACCACGAGCGCGTCCACCACGGTCGCCGCGTCCACCTCGGGCCCCTCGGCGCTGAAACCCACCGAGCCGACGTGCGTCCCCTCCCGGAGCCATTCCCGGCGCACGACGGGCTCGGGCGAGCTCGTGGTCGCGCAGACCACGTCCGCCCTCTCGAGCGCCTCCTGGTAGCTCGCGCACGCCCGGGCCGGAAGCCCCAGCGAGGCCAGCTCCTCGGCCAGCACGCGGACCCTCTCCGGGCTCCTCCCCGCGACCAGCACCTCCCTCCAGGGCCTGAAATGCGCCATCGCGCGGGCATGCGCCCGCGCCTGCACCCCGGTACCCACTATCGCCAGCACCTCCGAGTCCTCGCGCGCGAGGAACCTCGCGGCGAGCACCGAGCACGCCGCGGTGCGCGCGGCCGTCACGTAAGTTCCGTCGAGCAGGGCGCGCATCTCCCCGGTCTCAGGATCGAAGGCGGCTATCACCGCCTGGTGGGTGTGCAGCCCACGCGCCGCGTTGTGCGGAAACAGAGTGACGAGCTTGGAGACGAGCGCGCCCGAGGACGGCAGGTAGGCGGGCATCGCCGCCAGGAACGCGTCGCGCTCCGGCACCGAGGCGACGGTGCGCGCGGGCGCCGACGCCCGGCCCGCGCTCAGGTCGGCCATCGCCCCCGCGACCGCATCCACGAGCGCGTCGGGGTCCAGGAGAGACTCCACATCCCGCCTCGTCAGGACCAGCACGGGCGCGCTCATTCTCACTGCTCCCCGGGCAGTCCGCCCGCGGCCTCGACGTCGTATCCCCAGTCGAGCAGGCCGTCGCCGAGCGCCCTGCCGATGATCATCCGGTGGACCTCGCTCGTGCCTTCGACTATCGTGAGCTGCTTCGCGTCGCGGTAGTAGCGCTCGGTCGCGTAGTCCTTGAGGTAGCCGTAGCCACCGAGGATCTGCAGCGCCCGCTCCGAGGCGCGCACTGCGACCTCGCTCGCATAAGCCTTCGCCATCGAGAGGAAGTGCGCGACGTCGCGGTCGCCGTGCCCCTGGTCCACCAGCCACGCCGCCCGGTAAGTGAGCAGGCGCGCGGCCTCCACATCCATCGCCATCTCGGCGAGCTTGAACTCTATCGCCTGGTGCTCGATCAGGGGCCGGCCGAATGTGCGTCGCTGCCTCGCGTAGGCGAGCGCGTACTGCGTGGCCCCTGCGGCCAGCCCGACGCCGCGAGAGGCCACGAGCGGGCGGACGACGTTCAGGTGGCGCATCACGAGCCGAAAGCCCCGATTCTCCTCGCCCACGAGCGCCGAGGCGGGCACGCGGCAGTCCCTCAGCCTGATCTCGACCACGGGCACGCCCGTCACCCCCATCTTCGGCAGCTCGCGCACGATCTCGAAGCCGGAGTTCGGCAGGTCCACGAGGAACACACTCACCCCCCTCGCACCGGCCCCGGGGTCCGTCTTCGCCACTACCATCACGAAGTCGGCGACCGTCGCCTGCCCGGCCCACAGCTTCGTGCCGTTCAGGACGTAGCTGTCGCCGTCGCGGGCCGCGGTGGTCGAGATGGCGGCGGCGTCCGAGCCCGCGCCCGGCTCGGTGAGGGCGAACGCGCCTCGCAGCCGACCCTCGGCCACGCCCCGCACGTACCTGCGGCGCTGCTCCTCGGTCCCCGCCATCGAGATCGCGGCCGTGGCCAGGCGCGTCGTGAGCAGCATCAGCCCGGCCGAGCTGCAGTACTTCGCCACCTCCTCGATCGCTATCGCGAGCCCGAGCGTGCCCTCGCCCGACCCGCCGAGCTCCTCCGGGAACGCGAGGCCCAGGAGGGCACTGTCGCGGAACGCCTCGAAGTAGTCCTCGGGGTAGGCGCCCGTGCGGTCCACCTCCGCTGCCCGTGGCGCCACGACCTCCTGGGCCACCCTCCGGGCGGTCTCGCGCACCCGAAGGTGTCGCTCGCTCAGCCCGAAGTCCATTCCCCGCCCCCCTGCTCGGCGAGCCACCCGCGCAGCATCACGAGGTCCGCGCGGCAGTCCTCGGTCGGGTCGAAGCTCTCGGGCTCATGCTCCACGCTGATCGGTCCCGAGTACCCGATCTCCTTCAGCACCTCCACGCACTCGCGCACCCGAGCGCAGCCCTCGCCGTACCGCACCGTCTCGTGGCTGCCGGGAGCCCGGACGTCCTTGAGGTGCACGAGCATCAGGTGGCCTGCGAGCCTGCGCAGAGCCTCCGGCGGGTTGAAGCCCTGCGTGGCGTACCAGCCCGTGTCCACCGCCGTGCCCACGCGGCCGCCGCAGCCGTCGCCGATCTTCTCGAGCATCTCCTCGGGCGTCCTCTCGGGGTGGTTCTCGACGGCGAGCACGAGGTCGTACTTCTCCAGCAGCATCGCGAGCGCGTCGCGGTGCTCGAAGAGCACCGGCGTCGAGCCGCCGAGGATCGTCGCCCCGAGCGTCCGCGCGATCTGGCAGCAGCGGTCGAGCTCCTCGGACGTGCCGCCGAAGCCGCCAGCGAGGCTCGACACCCTGAGCCCCCGGCGGTCGAGTATCCTCTGCGCGGTCTGCACGTGCTGGTCGGTCGCCCACCTCCAGCTGAGGTGCGCCGTCCACAGGTCTATCGCCTCGAAGCCCATCTCCTGCACGTCGGCGAGGAGCTCGTCGAAGCGTCCGGCGAAGGTGTCGGGCGGCTCGAAGTAGGCGTTCGTCGCGGCCTCCCCCTGCCCCCAGCCCTCGGTCATGTCGTAGTCGAGCTGGCGCGCCACGTAGTTAGCGGTCATAAAGGAGATGGTGTTCACCGTGCGGTCCTTCCCTATTCTCGCGGCCGACGCCCATCATAACGCAAGTCCGCCGCGTGCCTCAACGGTGGCGGCTTCTCGGCCGCAGCGAGTAAGATGGCAGGCGACGGGAGCTTACCCCCACATGATGCTGCTCGGGATAGACGTCGGCACTACGTACTGCAAGGCGGGCCTATTCGACGGCTCGGGCCGCACGCTGCGGGTCGCGCGCCGGCCG
>CADDYR010000049.1 GCA_902810765.1 Chloroflexota bacterium | reverse complement strand
TCGGGAGACCGCGGGGCGCTACGGGCACGACGCGGCGATGGAGTTCGCGGGGTGCTGGTGGCGAGAGCACCCGGAGAGGGCGTCGCTACCCGAGAGGCGGATGATGGAGCTGTTGAGGGAGGAGGGGCAGGTGAGGGGGCGCGATTACGAGCACATCTACAGGGCGGCTCCCCGTACCTGGGTGGACTTCGCGTGGCCACAAGACATGAAGGTCGTCGAGGTCTGGGGAAGGGTACACACCGAGGAAGTGCGCAGCAGGCTCATGCCCGAGAGGGCCGAGGAGGCGAGGGTCAGGGACGAGCAGAGGATCGAGAGGCTGCGGGCCGAGGGGTGGTACGTGAAGATCGTGCGCTCAGAAGACTTGCAGGCGGACAGGCTCGGGCGCACCCGTGAGCAGATCCGGGCCTTCCTCAACCCCTCACATGCTCGGCCGGAGCCCTCACGCGGAGAGTTCGGTCCGGAGCGGGGAGAGGAAGCCGAGCGGTACCGTGTACAGATGCGTCTCGAAGGGCTGCTCCGGGAGGAGGGGCTGAGGGCCGGAGAGCACTACGCCCGGGGCTACCACCTCCATCCGGAGCTGCCGCCGGTACACTTCGCGCGCCCCGAGCCCAAGAGGATCGTGCAGGTGTACCACGACGGACCGGAGGTGAGGGAGGACAGGGGCAACCGGCAGAGGTACGAGGTGTTGGGCTGGGAGGTGCTCTCGGTGCGGGAGGACGCGGACCTGGCCCCGGAGAGGTTGGGGGCCACCAGGCGGGCCGTCGCGCGGTGGCTGGGAGGATAGGGCATATAATACGGGATCAAGGAGTAGGTGATGAGAGACGCAAGCGAGTTCACTGCGCAGGAGATCTACGACCGGGACTGGAAGCTTGGCTGGGTGGACCCAATGGGCGAGGCTCCCTTGGCAAGGTTGCTGGCCGCGGCCGAGGAGGAGGGGCTTGCGATCTGGCTGGATCACGAGAGCCTGATGCTGAGGGAGCGCTATCCGGGCAAGGCGGTGATAGAGGTGGATGCCCTCGACGGCACGCTGTACTACCTGGTGGACCGGCAGGCGATCCCGATGCTGCGCGGCCACGCCAGTTGGGACGAGTCGAGGTGCTGGCGACCGGTACCTGGGGAGGAGGCGATATGGTGAGAGGTTGGCTGCATGCCCTGCGGGAGTGGTGGCAGGAGAGCGATCAGGATTGTCAGAGGCGTAGGCGAGAGCGCAGGCGGCGGGAACTAGCTAGGGCCGAGCGCTCTGAGCCCAACGGTGATCTCCAGAAGCTGCTCGAGCAGATCGCGGAGAGGGAGCAGCTAGAGCAGTTCCAGAAGGATATGCAGCGCAACAAGCATCTGTTCTAGCTGTATACTCGGGGCGAAAGGAAGCTTCAAGACGACCGGGCCACCAGCAAGAGTCATAGCCGGGGAGGACCGGATCACCATCCGGCAGGACGTGACGGCGGGCAAGCCCGTGGTGAAGGGCACGCGCATCCCCGCAGAGAGGGTGGTCGCGCATCCGGACGTTGGGGATCTGGTCCAAGCCTATCCCGAGCTGACGATGGAGGACGTGAAAGCCTGCCTGCGGTACGCCTATGCGCGGTGGAGGATCAGCGCCGGAGGACGAGCAGGGCCGGCGTGCCTCCTGTGGTTGGATGAGGCTCCTGCCCGATCAGAGCAGCAGCGACTATCCAGCGGGGCTGACCGATCGTGAGTGCTTGCCGTTGCCCATGCTGGTGTTTCGCGGGAGGTGGCCGCACAGCGGTGTCATCTATTGAGACGGTAGCCTACTGCATCCGCCATTCCCTCGAGCCTCTACGCTCGATCCCGCGCTTGACCGCTCCATGGGCCACGGCGCGCTGCAAGAGTATCGGAGTGAGTTCCGGACGGTCGAGCGCAACTATGCCACTCGTGTGCTGACTCTTGTCGGGCAATCCGTGCTCAACGGTACCGAGACGGGAACTTCGATACCCGGAGGTAGGCGGAGGTCGGAATCCTCACGAGGTCGTGGGCCCCGGTGCTCCCCTTCGCGGGAAGAACTCTCGCACGGGGAGCAGCAGGCCCACGAGCGAGAGTACGATGAACACGATCTGGTGGACGTGGTCTTTGCCGGGCGGAAGTCCTCCTACGAGGTGCGCCGTCCAAAAGACCGGGTAATACCACAAGGCGAGCCAGGCCCAGCGTTCCCGGCGTCTGTAGGCGATGGTGGTGATCAGGATGCCGAACACCCCCATCCCGATCGCCGCCACGCCGATCGCTTGAAGGTATGACGAGTTACTCGAAGTGGGCACCACCGTGACGATGACGCCAAAGACGAGGATGGCCACGCCCACGATCGCGAGCGAGATCCATGAGATCCCCAACAGGGTGCCGGCACGTTGAGTCATTAGAGCATCTCTCCATCAGTGCACCTACACACCAGTCACCCAATCTACCACAAAGCCGAATCAGTGCCACTTAAGAGTCAAAACCGCATCCGAAGCCGCTCCCGCCACGAGGTCTTGATACCTCCCGGATACGTGCATATCCGTACCCTATATCGTGCTAAGATAGCCCTCGATGTACTGCTTCCTCGACGCCAACACGCTCATCCACTTCCGCACCTTCGACGAGGTCGACTGGCCCGTGGTGCTCGGCGTACCCGAAGTCTGCCTGGTCCTGGCCCCGGGCGTCATGCGTGAGCTCGACAAGTTCAAGGACGATCACACCAACGACCGCCGTCGCAGGAGGGTGCGGACGCTGCTCTCTAAGCTCGAGGACCTCCTCGAACAGAGCGATGAGGATAACCCAGCGCGTATGCGCCCCGGCGTTACCATTATGGACCTGCCCTACGAGCCGTTCGCCGAATGGGACGGGCTGCACCTGGATCCGGCCATCGGAGACGACCGGCTCATCGCGAGCATGCTAGAGTTCAGAGCCGCGCACCCCGACGCCTCCGTGGTCCTCGTCTCCAACGACTTCCCTGCGCGGCGCAAGGCAAAGCGACACGGAATCGAGGCTCGGGTCCCCGAAGGCATGGTCCCTATCCACGAGTTCCCGTCGGACGAGTCCGCGAAAGTGAAGAAACTCGAGCGGGAGCTACACGAGCTCAAGAGCCGAGCGCCGCGTCTAGAGCTAGGCTTCTCCGAGGAAACAGGACTTCAGAACCATGCCGCTCGCACTGCCGCCTCACCTGCCGTAGATATGCTGGTACGGGAAGCCCGCATCGGATGGATCTCGGATGCGAACTTGCGCGCGTGTCGAGAATGAGCGACGTGAGTTCGAGCAGTTGGTGGCCAATACGCGGGATAAGGCCGACGAGTCCGACATCGCGGATTTCCGCTACCGCTACGAGCGCTACCTCGATCGACTCGCCGAACAGCTGGTGAAGCTGCGCACCCGTGAACATGGCCGCCGGTGCGGGCCCTTTGCCTTCGTCCTCAGGAATACGGGTGCCGCAGCTGCTGTGGAGGTTGTTGTCGAGCTTCAGTTTCCTCCGGAGTCGTTCGTGGTTGCCCTCCAGAAGGAGCACGACGATTATCTCGGCCTGATGGATCTGACGCTGCCGGGAAGACCTGTTCCCGAGTGGCTCAAACCACGCGATCCATTTTCCTCCGTGCTGATGCCTTCGATGCACTAACTATATGATTGATATGGCTCGTCCGGCCAGGGAACCGGTTCCTGAGGGGCCTATATGTGACTGGGCCGACAGGAGCCGTGTCGTCTACAAGCACCCCAAGATGAGGCCCCAGAGCGACCGGTCCATGGATCCCGTCGTTGTGTACCTGCCGCCCGGAGTGTTGAACGGTTTCGAGGTCCGATACTCGATACATGCTGACGGTTTGCCCGGTCCGAGGGAGGGACAACTCGGCGTGACACTGAGACAAATGGTCTCGGAGCTGGAGGATCCATGAATCTGTACGGCCACATCGACGTCCCATCTGAGACGTCGGGGCAACTTCCCGATATACCGTCGCGCCACAAGACCCTGCTGCACGACCCGGTGGCCACGTACCTGGCCGGTCTGGACGAAGGCACGAGGGGTGCAGTACTCCGCTCCCTGCGCCGTATCGCTCGCCTGATCGAGGCGCCCTCCTTCGAGGCTGTACCCTGGGAGAACCTGCGATACTCGCACTATCAGGCGATCAAGGGGAAGCTCCTGGCCTACCGCCGTGATCCCAAGGAGCCCACGAGTGGGCTCGCGCCGGGCACGATCAACCTGACGCTCACGCATTTGCGAGGCGTCGGACGACAGGTGTGGAGCCTGGGCTACATGACGGCCGAGGACTGGGAGCGCATCAAGGAGATCAGGCCCGTGAGCGGCTCGCGCCTGCCGGCGGGACGCGCCGTGAAGAGCGGCGAGCTCCACGCCCTCATGGACGTGTGCTCCCGTGACCCCTCCCCCGCCGGCGTGCGAGACGCGGCGATGATCGCCCTGCTCCACGCCACGGGCCTGCGGCGCGCCGAGCTCGCGTGCCTCCGGATGTAGGACTACAGCGCCGAGGCGGGCGAGCTCAGGGTGCTCGGCAAGGGCAATAAGGAGCGCAAGGTCTTCCCCACTGGGGGAGCTGCTGGTGCGCTTGCCGACTGGCTTGCGGTTAGAGGCCCCCGCCTCCGGTCCTCTCTTCCGTCCCATCAACAGGGGCGGGAAAGTCCAGCCGGGAGGCCTCACCGAACACGCGGTGTACCGGATGCTGGAGAAGCGAGGGAAGCAGGCGGGGCTCTCGGAGGAACTCAAGCCTCACGACCTGCGCCGCTCCTTCGGGACGGAGCTGTTTCGCAGGAAGACTCCCACATCCGTGGTACAGCGCATGATGGGTCACGCAAGCCCGGCCACGACCGTGCGCTACGATCGCAGCGGCGAGGAAGCCGAGCGCGAGGCCGCCGAGCTGCTGCATGTGCCGTATAAACGGAGATACCGGAGTGGGTAGTGCCCCCCGACAGCACCATATTTTGCCGGCGATGTACCTCGCAGGCTTCACCGACACGGGCACGCAAGGCGGGACGCTGCAAGTGTTAGACTACTTCAGGGGCGTCCGTTACCGGGCGAAACCAACCCGTGTTGCCCGCGAGCACGATTATTACAGGGTGTACGAACCGAGAGAGGATCCCAACGTCGTGGAGAACGACCTATCCAGACTCGAGGGGGAGCTCGCCCTGGTACTGTGCCGGGTGGTCGACACCGGAATTATCCGGAGCGGTGAGGAGTTGGGAAACCTGCTTTCCCTGGTCGCATTGATCCACGCAAGGGGGCCTCGCGCGAGGCATCAACTGTCGGAGTCCATCAAGCGTACCATGCGGGATGCACTCGAGGGGGATCAAGTCACGCCGCAGCAATGGGATGCTCTCGTCGCCACAGAGCTGCGGGCCCGCGTGGACCCGGAGGCTGTCCCGTGCTTCGAGGAGGCGCGCTCGCGGCTCGACGGGGGACATGGCTCCCCAAAGCCCCTGAAGTGCTGAAGGTCGGACTCATATCGCTGGCTCAGCGGGCCGTGTTCGACCATCTTGCCTCCCGCATATGGTCCTTAGCCCGTGCGGCGCCCGGCAGTGGCGGGTTCATCTGCTCTGATTCGCCCTTGACATGGGGCTCGACCCTTCCGTCGGCGGCGGACTCCTCCCTTGCCGAGCCGTCCGTCCAGATCACGTTTCCGCTGAGCAAGGGTCTCGCGCTCATCACTCGAGACGATCGCCACGGTACGTATGAAGCCGTTGAGCAGGTGGTGGCATGGGTCAATACTCGGACTCTATTCGCCTCGCTGGGCATGCTCTACTTTGCTGATGATGGTTTCCTCCTGTCACGCGCGGACGGCTCCATGTGGCGAGGTGAGGACTATTTCGCATACGTCGACCGCGAGCGGCGTGCGGGAAATCCCACTCCATGAGATCCGGTGTGGGTATACTAAGGTCGCGGAATCCCTTTGCGTAGCTGGAACTGCTGCCGAACATATGTGTGCTGCTATGACGCGCCTCCTGAGGGGACAATGGCGGCGGGTACTGTTGGGTTGAGCTGGCCTCGGGACTCCTATAGAAGAAGGTGATTTGTGGTGACAGATAGTTACGAGCGACTACGCAAGCTGCTGGACGAGTTGTTCCAATTCGATCGAGCCGACTTGGATTTCGGCATCTACAGGATCATGAACCGGAAGCGGGACGAGATCGGACGCTTCCTCGACAAGGACCTGCTGCCGCAGGTGCGCGAGGCGCTCGGGACCTACCGCGACACGGAGGCGGAATATTATGAGCGTGTTTGATCCGCGTCCTGAGCTTTGGGTTGCCGGCGATGAGTCCGGTGGTTTCGGAAACACAGACAGCCTCCAAGACAGATACTTTCTGGTTGCCACCGTTACAGGCCCGGAAGACGATATAGCCCACCAGCTTGACCAACTTGCTTCCGAACTCCGCGCTACAGCTGACCATCCGTCTATGGAGTCCCAGTTCCACGCTCAGGAAGACAATCATTTGGTTAGAGATCGCGTCTTTGAGATCATAAGTTCCTATGACCTCCGGATCGATGTTACGATAGTTGACAAAACCCAGCTTCCAGACGGACTGCTTGGCAAGAGACGGCATTATCTCTATGCACTTGCCTGGTATCACCATATTGTAAGCGTAATACCGGGAATAATGTATCCGAAGAACAAGGTCAAAGTATACACGGCTGAGTTCGCAGACCTGTCAAGGCGACGGGCTACAAAAGAAGCTGAATATCATAGCTTTGCGGCTGCCCAGGTCCCATACATGATTGAGCTGTATGACGAGTTTGGGTTGGAGGTTCCGGAGCACGCCCTTGTGGAGATTCCGGCTCTAGCGTTCTTCCGAGAGGAGGCGGCAAGCAACCGGCTGTTGCAGGTAGCTGACTACTGTGCCTGGGCGGTTCACAGGCGACTGACCCAGGACGACCAAAGATGGTATCCAAAGATCGCTCATCTGCTTCGGAGTGAACGATCCCTGCATTTCCATCGTAGGGATGTCCCCCTGAATAGAGACGAACCGCAGATGGTTGGGTTGGTGAACTGGAAGGGACTTCCGCAGGTTAGCCGCGAGTATTCTGTGACCACGATTTATACGAAGGGACCGGTCGATTCCTATCAAGCTCTCCTCGCATTGCAGGATGTGGCTCGCACAGATGATATCTCTGGCGTGATAGATGCACTGGAAATGATCGATCCAGAGGAGCTGCCGAGATACTGGTTTCAGGAGTTCGCAGGGGCAATCGCTTTTATTTCCGATCATGTTATCCAGCATCCGGATCTAGGATTACGCGGGAACAAGGTATTCGTGAACGCGATACGCTATCTACTTCAATTACACCTCAATGATGAAGTGTTTTGGCCTCTACTCGCGCCAGCGCTCTACAATCAGGGATTGATCCTACAAAGGGTGAGACGGTACGACGAGGCGGTAGCAGTTTATGATGAAGTAATAGATAAATTCGGGCACGAAGACTTCTTTCTGGTCGCGTGCTACGTCGCTAAGGCGCTAGTCAATAAGGGCAATACACTTAGGATCATTGGCAATGAGGATGACGGTTTAGCATGTTATCGTCAGGTGGTTTCTGTTTACTCTTATGAGCTTCATCCCCTGTTTGAGGAACCAGTGACGAAAGCCTTCCGAATGCTGATGAACGCGGCTGTGATACACCACGACTACAGCGGGCTCGTGGGGATTTCGATCTGTTGGTTACGACGGCGCTATATCCGCATCCGTCGTAACCAACGGGCAGCTTTGGGCGGAGGCTAGAGTGACTTGGAAGGCACGGACTTAAGAGTCATTAAATATGACAAGAAAGGCAAACATGATGCCTATGCAGAGATCTTCTACTAAGATTCAACCAGCCACCATCAAATCAGACAAGCTGTCCACTCCAGCAACGCAGCACCCAATTCAGAACCCGCTCGTTCTCTACCTGGCGTCTCTCTCCCCTCGCAGCCGCACCACGATGACTGAGCGGCTGACAGCTGTGGTCCGTGCTATAGACACCGAGCTCGATCTCATCGATGCCAAGGGGGAGTCGGAACCCGCCGGCCGCTCGGCCTCATCCGGTGAGCTGGCGGCGCTGGTAGCGGCCTGCCAGAGAGATCCCGGGCCCGCTGGAGCTCGAGACGCAGCGATCTTCGCTGCCCTATATATTAGGAGGGGTGAGGAGAGCCGAGCTCGCGAACTTGGAACTCGAGGACTACGTGTCCGACCCTCCCACACTCGTGGTGCATAGAGGCAAGGGCAGAAAAGATAGAAGACTGCCCCTTACCGATTCGGCAGCGGCTGCCCTCTCAGACTGGGTAAGCGTGCGCGGCGATTTCCCAGGCAAGCTGTTCGTGCCTATCTCGAAGGGGGGCAGGATTGCGGGCAGCGCGATGGCCCCTCACGCGCTGTACAAGGTGCTGAGGAAACGCACACGCCAGGCGGGAGTTGATAAGCTATCCCCGGAGAACCTTCATAGGGGATCTCTTGGACCGTGGCGTGGACATAGCCAGAGCTAAGGGGACGGCGGGCCACTCAAGTGTGGAGACCACTGCTCGTTACGACCGCCGCCCCGAGGCGGAGCGCAGGAAGTCCATACAAGTGTTGCACTATCCGTATACTCGAAGAAACCGTTCTTGACCGATGGCTGCATACTAGCCATCCTCCCATCACCTTCACTCACGCCAGCTGAAGCTCGCGCTCCGGTCTCCCTACCCAGCCACCCTAGATAAGGTGCGCCCGCGACGGCAAGCCGTCGCCGACGCGATCTCTATACCGAGAGTGGCGACACCCGCTCGCGTACGCTCGCGTGGGTGCGGTTTATACAAGGTGCCTGCGGCCCAGTTGTGCGCTCCGTCCGTCGGTCCGCCCAGCCTAACTGATGCCCATCCAAAGCCACGAGTCGGTCGAGGAGGCTGAAGCCCGGGCGAGGCAGCGCGGCTCGGGGTCCGGCTCGAAGACACGAGCTGAGGGTGTTCGTTAGCGACCCCTGCACCTTAGCAACCGAACAACCCCGGCCGTGTTGATGGCGCGTTTTACCGGTCTCGGATCTGCCCGTGTGGTTGCGGATATAGCGTTTATGTGGTTCAATACAGGGAGGGAAGGGAGGCTCCGATGGCAGTGAACACGACGGGGCGACAAGCCATCGCGGCGACCGAGGCGGAGCGTGCCTCCATCGCGGCGATAGAGGAGTCCTTGGCTCATCGAGCGAGTCAACCGGCGCGGCTGATCGGCCCCGACGGCGAGCAGATCGAGCTGCCCGAGTCGGTGTACCGAGTGCTGCGGGGGGCGGTCCACGAGCTGGGACGGGGGAACGCCGTGGCGATCATGCCTGTGCACACGGAGCTGACCACCCAGGAGGCGGCGGACCTGCTGAACGTCTCCCGGCAGTATCTCGTGCGCCTGCTCGACGGGGGCGAGATCCCGTTCAGCAAGACGGGCACCCACCGGCGCATCCGGTTCGGCGACCTGATGGCCTACAAGCAACAGCGGGACGAGCGGAGGCGGGAGGGGCTGAGGCGCCTGACTCGGATGAGCGAGGAGCTCGGCCTGTATGAGTAGGCGGTAGCGCTTGACGTCCTTCGGTGCCGTGCTGGACGCCAACGTGCTGATGATGGCCGGCCCTCGCGATACCCTGCTGAGGGCTGCGGAGGCGGGGTTGTACCGTCCCTACTGGAGCGAGCGCATCCTAGGCGAGGTGCGGCGCAACCTGATCGAGCTGCTTACCAGGCGAGGGAGGGCCGATCCCGACGTCGCCGTGAGCTACCTGATCGACGAGATGTGTGGCCAGTTCCCGGAGGCGATGGTCGAGGGCTACGAGCCGCTCATCCCGGTGATGACGAACGAGGAGCGAGACAGGCACGTGCTGGCGGCCGCCGTGGTCTGCCGGGCGCAGGTGATCGTGACGGAGAACCTCGGGGACTTCCCGCCCCCGCGCTGGAGCCCTACGGGGTGGAGGCGCAGTCGGTGGACACGTTCCTCACCCACCTGCTCGATTTGGATCCGGAGGCGATGGTGCGCATCCTCGCCCAGCAAGGTGCCGACCTGAGGAGCCCGCGCGCGCTGGATCAGGTGCTCGAGAGTTTGGCTCCACAGCTCCCCGGGTTCGTAGCGCCGGTGCGTTGGTTGCTTGAGGGCTAGTCCGGTAAAACGCTCGATAACGGACATTATCGCCCGGCGCCGCCCCTGGAAATGGGCGCTACAGGTGTGACTCTGTATGGTAAATGGCACTGTTCTTTGCGCGCTACGTGGCACCTTACGACGAGCCGGCGCCGGGCGATCGTTGCCGAGTCCAGCGCTGAAGCGCATTCAATCACATCGACGCGAGCCTGGCTATCTCCAGGCGCCGTGCCTCGATTGCTGCCGCGCCTTCTCCAGGGGAGAAGGTCACCACCCACCCGCCGTCATCGATCCCCTCTACGCGGCCAGGCAGACCCTCCCTCGCCATCGTCCACACGCCTCGGAGCACGAGATCGCGGCCCACAACCGCCACCACGAGCTCACCCACCATGGCATCGGCGCAAGCACCTGCAATAGACCAACTATTCGCCCGCAGCACCTCCGACGCCTCCCCAGTGCGCTCTGCCCTTATAATCGCCTCCCGACCAGGCACCAATGCCACCTCTCCTCCCGCTCTCCAGTCTCAGCAAGTGTGCTACTATATGGGGCGGTTCCACCGGCTCCTAAGCCCGTAGCACGGAGCGACTCTCCATGGACAAGGCGGCCTACCTCACCACCTTCCGCACCGATACCGCGGCCCTGCTAGCGACAGCGCGCCTCAAGACCGACCCTCCAGTTCCCGACGTGCCCTCCTGCCCCGGCTGGAACATGACTGACCTGGTGCTGCACCTGGGCGGGGTACACAGGCACGCTGCGAGGATCGTCCGAGAGCAGCAGCGCGAACCGGTCCCCATATTGCGCGAGGACCTGGGGTGGCTGGGGCTGGAGCACCCGTACCTGCACTGGCTGATGACTGGACAAGCTCCACGGGATGCACCGCTGCCCCCGGAAGTGCTCGCGTGGTTCGATCGGGGGGCATCCGAGTTGGAACACGTGTTCCGGGAGGCCGACGTGGATGAGCCGGTGTGGACATGGTCGTCGGACAAGCGAGTCGGATTCCTACTACGGACGCAAGCGATCGAGGCGGCCGTACACCGGTGGGATGCTCAACTCGCCCACGACGCCACGGGACCGATAGATGCGGAGTTGGCTGCGGACGGCATCGACCACACATTCGAGTACATGCTGCCCGCGCGCCGGGAGTGGGCCGAGGCGCCGGCGGGCTCGGGCGAGACGTACCACTTCCACCGGACCGACGGGCCAGGGGAGTGGATGGTGCGTTTCCACCCTGACGGGGTGGAGGTGACGCGTGAGCACGGGAAGGGAAATGTGGCGGTCCGGGGCACGGCCTCCGATCTGTTGCTCTTCCTGTGGCAGCGAGTCTCTGCGTCCCAGATGGAGGTGTTCGGTGATGCCGCGCTGCTCGACCGGTACTTCCATCTTGTCCCACCCCGTTAGGAGATTCAGTTCCCAGACGACCTCTTCTGGGAAGTGAAACGAGCAAATGAGTTCCGAAAGCGCCCCGTCAGGGTCCCTATATCTCGGGAAATCCACTTCACGAAAGGCGCGGGATAGACCTCCCCGCGACCCACGGAGTGCCACTTACCATCCAAGAAAGAGTGCCGTACAGCATCCAAAGTCACACCAGCGGGCGCAGGGTATCGAGCTTGGTATTGGAGACAGCCAGCACAATCACCGCAAGGCCCAGTGAGGGAAGGTTTTGCTGGTGCTGTATGTTGCGGTCACAGGTCAGGAACGCCTCGAAGCATGCTCCTGCAGCTAGGCCCAGCAACACGCCGTTGCTGTTCCCGTGCCATCACAGCTGCCGCACGTTATGGACCTCGTGGCCTGCCAGCTCTCGCCCAAGCCCGCGCGGCACGCTCTCGTCAAGCAACACCCTCACTCCGAGAGCAAGACCTCCCGAAGGATCTCAAGCGCAGCAATCGCCTGCTCGCGCTTCACGCTGGGGAAGTTGTCGAGGTACTCCTCGAGCGTGTACCCTCCAGCCAGTCAACCAGGCTCACCACGGGCACGCGGGTGCCTGTGAATACGGCCTCGCCTCCGTGGACCTCCGGATCTCGCGATACCAACACCGAGCGCACAACGTCCGTAGTCACCCTAGGTGCCTCCACTCCATCACGACTCAATGATACATCAGCGCTGCTCCCTGCTTTATCATGCTGGCGAGGAGCAGGAGGGCAAGGAGGCGGAGGGTGAATCCGTGGATAGTGCCGGTGCCGTACCAAAGATTTACAGCTGGCAAGTGCCCAGCAACAGATCACATTGTGAGCACACGTCTAGCTGAGCTTGAGCGGATCAATCACCAGTTACACACGCAGCTGGACTGGCACCTGCAGCTGTCAGGCTCGGTGGCGGAGGGACAAGACCGGCCGCTGGCGGGAGTGGTACCTGGAGATGATACCGGTGGCCGAGCGGCTGTACGAGGAGTACCTAGAGGAGCTTAGAAGAGAGGGGTTGTTGGAATGAGTGGACATCGGCCGTTTACGGAGCTGGCGGCACCTATTATGGCAGACCCGGAGAGGAGGGCGCGCGTCGAGAGTATCGAGCGTGAGATGGAGATGGTCATCAATCTGGGCCAGCTGCGCGAGCAGATGCAGCGCACACAGCAGGGGAGCTCGTCGCCGACGAGGATCGGTACCGGCTGGAGTGGGCCAAGATGTGCGCGTACCGAGCGCTGGCGATGCTGACGTGGTTCCCCGAGGATCTGCTGGAGCGGGACGCAGAGTAGACGCCCGGCTGGACGGCACGGCAGGCTATGATTTCCACGGCGCTCAGGTTGCGCGCAGCCACTGCTGGTGCGGCACCGCCGGCACCCCTGGCGGAGTTCGGCGCGGGCATGGCCGAGGCCTTGCGGGCGCGGTGGCCGGCGCTCGGGAATGGAGCGGTCAGGTGGCGGGGGGTAGTGGACGCACCACAGCCCCAATAGCAGCCCCACCTGCCCACCATGCTCCGAGATCAACCCCGCTCCCCGAAGGGACGCTGTCTTCCCACGGTCACTGCAAATACGTGTGGAGTATGTTACGGCGAGGTATGAGGGGGAGAGGTCGAAGCTTCGATTCCGGTCATGGCAATGGCCCGCCATCGTACCCGAGGAACGGTCCGCCGGCGAGCACGGCGCAATCGTGCCGCGACGCTATGACGGCCGGCACCCCGCAGCCCTTTCAGCTCGCCTGATCACCATCGTAGAGACGAGTAGCTGGTCGGTCGAGCTGCTGGGCACCAGCTAGTGCCGATACAACCTAACCCGTGAGAATTGAGCCAGGGCAGCCTTGGAGCTGCCCTTCTCCTTGTTCCGCCGGGTCAGGTAGCGGGCGATACGCCAGCGCCGGTACTCGTGGCTCGGATCGTCAGTGCCCCCGATCGCGAACTTCTTGAGGCTCGTAAAGTGCGCTTCGATGGCGTTGAGCCGGCTCGAATAGGTCGGCGTGTAGGCGGGCTCGATGTTGTGCGCAGCCATGAACCTTGAGGCGAGCGTGTTTGTGCGTGTTGAGGTTGGGTCCGAAACGCTCGGAAGCGGCACTTGTGCGACTGCCGGCCGGGGTGGGAGGCTAAGGCACGCCCGAGGGTACGCTCCTCCACGCATTCATCGCAGAGGTTGGTTAGCGCGAGATGCCAGCCGCTTCAGTGGAGTCGGAGCTCGGCCGAGAACTCCAGTCCCCGAGCGCGGCCGCCGGACTACGACGAGAGTTCAGCCCGGCGCGACCACCAGGCCTCGGCGGCGGTCATTGCGCTCTCGGCCTCGTGGATGCCGTCGCCCACGAGCCCTGCGGTGGCAGCCCAGTGCAAGGGTATAAGGGCTACAGCCCCGGGGAGCCAACGGTGCTCGTCGCGAGTCAGCGGTTCCGGAGCCGTGCCTTCGTAGGCGTCGAGCAGTCGTCGCGGCTCGAGCAATTCGCCGCCCTGTGCGACGTGGTGCAGGCTGGCCGCGATGTCGTACAGCCGCTCCCTGACCCTCGCGAAATCCAGGTCGAAGGTGACCCATGAGCCGTCTGACAGTTCTCCCGCGTTGCCCAATTTGTAGTCCCCATGAATCGGGGTGCATGGCAGTTCGACCTCCTTCCGGAGCTTGGAGAGCTCGCCAGTCAGTTGGCGCATCCGATGCACGACCGGCTCGCTGCGGGGTCCGAGCCTGCGGCGTGTGAAGCCGACCGAGTAACGCAGTTGGCCGAAGGTTCTGTGGTCGTCGAGGGGTTCGGGCGGACTGGGCTCCCAGACTGCTTTGAGCGCAGTGTGAACGCGTCCGAGCTCCTCGAATAGGCGGACGTAGGAGTCCTCGTCCGCCCGTGGCTGGACGTGATCGATGAACTCCTCAATGTCAGCCCAACGATCAGCGACCCTCAGGAGGTCGCAGCCGGAAATCCGAATCGGCCGAGCGACGCGGACTTGCGTCCGCTGGAGCCGCTCCCGCAGGCGCCGCAGTCCCTCTACCCGGCCGCGGCGGACCCAGGGCCTATGAACCCGGAGGACAACCGGCGGCTCAGCGTCTATCCGCACGTTGAGGTTGAACCCACCGCCAATGTCTGCCCATCCGGCCCCTCGCGCGACGCGGGCGATCAGGGCCGAGACGGCCGGGTCATCTGGGCTGGCTCTAGGTCCGAACCAGCGCGGCAAGGGAGGGGGAGCATACCTCGCCATAACATACTCCACACATATTTGCAGTGATCATGGGAATAAAAGTATCATAGCGCCGCCCACATGTTCAACGTCAACTAGAATTGGCGTACGGCATCACCGGAGAATCTAACCCAAGGGTGATTAATGCATCACGGGTAATCGTACTATTCACCTTATCCAAAACCGACTAAATTACGCCGCCGACAGGGCCTGGGCCAAGGGACAGTTGCGAAGCAACCGACTGCCAAAGGCGGGTGCCCTTGACGCTGGCGAATCCTGGCTGCTCACAAAATCGAATGCGTGAGAGATTGCCGAACGAAGGTGGGCAATCTCTCGATATCAGGCAAAAGAGCGTGTAAGCAGGTCCGCGCTCTCTCCCATTGGCTACGTTGTTATGCTTACAGGCTCTGTAGTCACCCTCAGCTTGGGAAGACGAATATCATTTGCCAGCACGTCCTGCCTTAGCCACGCTTCCTCGAGCTCGATAACCGACCGGTCTCGCCATTCCTTGACTCTTCTGGTGAAGGCCCTGATTTGGCCGTCCGGAAATCGTCCCGGATACTGCTCCGGCAGACCCTGAAACATAGATTTGGCTGTTCGCTCAGGAGCTTCTTCAAGCCGACCCTTCACCTCTTCCCATACGTCCTCGAATGGATCCTTGCGCGTTCTGTAAGTGCGCGGTACCAACGACTTAGCCGTCCTGTGATACTTGCGCTTATGAATGTGAACGGCATCGCCGTCTTCGGAGGCAGACTGCTGACCAAGGGTACTGAGATCGAACAACAAAGGCAACTCCGCTTCCGCCTTTTGTGTCTCCATAGAAGGGGTGAGCACAGCATGCCGCCACAAAGCATCCTGCAACAGCCTTATCTGTCTGAGCAACAGCACAGGGGCCAGAGTCTCGTATATCCTGCCGAGTCTCTCGCGCTTCTCGATGGTCAATGCGCGTAACCAACCAGCCTCTGACACGGAGTCAATGCCTGGTCGTACTCGCGCTTTACGTGACTGCCGGTCCTCGTCTTCTGCCTGAGCTTCACCGAGGGCTGGAAGAAATTCACGTACAGCCCAACCGCACGGTACAACTCAGCCAGCTGCCGATATGTACGCTCTCCCTCGAATCTGTCGTAGCCCACCAGCTGCCTGACGACGGAGCCGTTCTTCTGCTCGACGAAGCACTGGTCGTTCTTGTTGGCAACTCTGCCTCGGGTGAACGTGATGCTCCTCTCAGCGCAATAGCCGATGAGAGTGTTGTTGGTGAACTCAAGGCCGTTATCGGTGTCTATGCCGAGAATCTCAAAGGGCAGCAGCCTGCTTGCCTGCTCCATACCCTTGATTACAGCTTGCTGATTGCGACTGAGCAGCGGCAGACGCTCTGTCCATCCGCCGGCTACATCGGTTAGCACGAAAGTGTGTAGAAACACACCCTCAGCGCTTGTGCCGCAATGAGCTGCCAGATCACCTTCGAGAAACCCCGGTCTAACATCGTCCCATTCGGCGAAGGTGCGTATAGGCACCTGCGTCTTGAGCAGCTTGCCCGACTTAGTGGTCGAGATTCCCCTTACACCGCTTCGCTCCCTAATGGACCGTAAGATACGCTCTGCGGTCGCCGTACTCATCGCAAGCAGCTGAGCGCGAACGCTATCTGTAATTTCCAGATGACCGTGGCGCTCAAGCGTGGGTACGAGCTCGGGCAGAAATGGCACTAATCGTTTCGCGAGGACGCGGTTACTCGCGTCCCAGCAAACCTTCAGAGCTTGTTGCGTCTGGGCACCGTAATGCCTGGGTCGTGGCCGTGAGATAGTGAGATAGGAGCGGGTTGTGGTACCGGATCTCTTGTGAGCAGCACTATGGCGTACTTTCGGGAGTATCCCGTGGCTGCCACGAATTCATCAAGTATATGCGACTTCTGTGAATACCCTGCCTCCCGATATCTTGGTGCTACCTGTACCAGCAACTTCAAGTGACGCCATGCGAAACCCATTTCTAATTGTCCCTTAACACCCACAAGTTTCAAAGCCACTGGGCCCACAGGCAGCGCGAGGACGGTAGGCAGAGCCCAGCCGAGGTGTCGGGCTGGGTACACGGGATGCAGTACGAGCCGGAGGAGCTGCACCGCATCTTCTACTCCGCCCGCTTTGGCAGGAAGCTGGATCGCCTGGGGTACGCGGGGTTCCGGCACTGCAGGGTGTACGGAGAGCGGGGGCTTTCGGATGAGAGTGCCGCCGTGGGCTGTACGGCGAGAACCTGACTCTGGAGTACGCCGACGAGCCGCTGTCACGATACAAGGTGTCATACCAGCCGGACCGCAGAAAGCTGCTCAACATCACGGAGCCTCGACTATTCGATACCCCCCATATTCCCTGCAGCCACCCTTGTGGGAGTTGGAGGACTGTGATTGGTTGAAGGTACTGAAGGTTCGGGAGTACGCACCTCGCAAACAACATCGGATCACCGCCTGTCCAGGATTTCCTGATTGTCTAACCTCACAAAGGATCGAATTGCTTGGAAGTATGTATGGCAAGGGGTTGTGGTGGCTGCTCGGAGTCCACATTCTGAGCAGCCACGTCGCCTAGCGTTGCAGGTCGGGGCATTCGCAGCAATCGCAAGTCCGTCCTTCCAGGACGTTGATCGTGGTCGCGAACGATCCGGTGTGGAAGCATGTGCAGGCACCATCGCCCACCACACGCCAATCCTAGGCGCCGGACTTGATGTCACGCGTTCTTGGCTTCGAACGCGATCCAAATGCCCACGCAACCATCAGCGGGAACTCGCCTGCCCAAAACGGGTCACCGTGATTCCCGACCCGCTCCGTCATCACGACCTCCGCGCCTGCATCGCGCAGCGCGTCCGCCCACCGGGTCGCGTTTTCGAGGAAGAACGGCTCCAGCGTGCCGGCGACGAGATAGATGCGCGGAAGCGGGCTCGGCATCACGGCAGGCGGGCGGTAGCCGCCGCCCGGCGAGGCGGAGAAGACCGCACCGTAGATGTCCGGGTGCCGAAGCCCCATGACGAGCGCGAGCTCTCCACTCGCCGAAACGCCGCACACCGCGGTCCTTTCGGCCGGCAACGCAACGCCGAAACGCGACCGCACCCAGCTGCGGACGTCCTCGACGAAGAAGCTCTCGTGGGCGGCGAACCGTTCCGGGTCGAACGAGGGCGAGTACTCCTTGATCCGCACCATCTCGTCTTCATCGTCGGTCCGGTGGGCACCGACGATCATCGTGGGCGGTACGTCGGCGGGCTCGAGGTACCCGCCCCACTGCGAGATCAGCTGACCGTCACCGGCGAAAACGACTGCCTCCGGCGGATCCGGCGGCACGTACACTGACACCTGCCGTCCACCGTCGTACTCGAAGGTCTTGGTGACGAGTTCTCCCGCTATCGGGTCGGCCTGCGCCGGTTCCGGCGCTGCTTCGGGACCGTTCGCGTCGACGGCTGCCTGGTCATCCATGGCTCGCACCTCGATCTTTCAATAGATACTCGATCATGTTCACCTCCTTGTTACGAGGGTATAATACTCTCTTAGGTTCTGAACAACCACCAAGTATTCGCGTGATGAATGCGAGCCGTCTGAAGCGGTCATGCCGGCAGTCTATCTTGCCAGGCTCAGTACAATTATGTGTCGCATATGATGAGACGAGGTTTGCCACGGGCACCTCCATTCGCCGCTCGCCCCGGACCTGCGTCTCATCAACGCCTCCGTGGAGTGGACCGACTACGCCCCCGTCCGCGCCAGCCAGCTCATCGACGCGCGCACCGCCGCGCTGGAGCACGCCCCCCGCAGCCTTCGAGTCGCCGCTGCCCTACGACGCCTGGCTTGCCAGGGAGTACGGCGGCCCCGTGCAGCTCTCGGACCTGACGCGCTTGTCGGATCCGCAGGCCAGAGCCATCGCCCGCAGCGCCTACGAGCGCTATCGATACGCAGTGCTCGAGGCCGCTCTTGCCTCCGGCACAAGCGCAACGCGTGAAGGATAGAAGACAGGGGGAGTACTCTTACGCCCCTAGAACGGGAACCATCCGGTGCGCGAGTGCCAGTGACCGCCCGACCGCAGGTGTGTGATGATCGCCCGTTGGAGCGTCGTCTCCTGCGGCAACTCGTCGAGCAGGGCAGTGGGCACCTGCGACCCCTCGTAGCGGCGGTGGAAGAGGTGCTCCAAAGGAGCCCAATCGGCCTGCTCGCGGTCGGTGAAGACCACGAATCGGCGCTGGAACTGGATGATGTTCGACGTCTCGGGCAGGTGCGCTGCCAGCTGGTCGTCCATAAGCCATGAGTTGCAGCCGAAAGCTACGACCTGTTCAGGAAAGCGGTTGGGGAAGAACTCGCGCGCTCGGGCGAACGACTCGTCGCACGCTTCAGGATCCAGCCGTCCGCGGCCGCCGGGAACGTGGGTGTTGAGCCCGCTCTGCCCGGGACCGAGCACCGGATGGTCCGAGGGG